>JANWYM010000009.1 GCA_025055355.1 Abditibacteriales bacterium | reverse complement strand
ACGTTGGCACGTTGGCACGTTGGCACGTTGGCACGTTGGCACGTTGGCACGTTAGCACGTTAGCACGTTGGCACGTTAGCACGTTGGCACGTTCAACGTTCCAACGTTCCAACGTGCCAACGTGCCAACGTGCTAACGTTCCTATCAGGTGTGGTTTCCAAAGCGCAACTGCGATTGGTTTGCTCGCGCTGGTGGGCGCACCTGCCCGCCCGCGAGTTGAGTCTGCTGCTGTGCCTTGCGGTGTTGCTCGCTTATCTGGGCGTGCGCGCCCCGCGCTTCTTCAATGCCCAGAACCTCGTCAATCTACTCGTCAACAATGCCTTCCTCGCCATCGCCGCATGTGGGATGACGATGGTGATCGTTAGCGGCAACATTGACATCTCGGTCGGTGCGATGCTCGCGGTCTGCTCGATTGTCGCTGGACTCACAGCGCGCGCTCACGTCCCGCTGCCGCTCATCATCTTCTCCACCCTGCTGGTCGGGGCGGTCATGGGCACCCTCAACGGCGCGCTGGTGGCGAAGGCGAACATCCCCGCCATCATCGTCACGCTGGGCATGATGGGCATTCTGCGGGGATTGATTATCTGGTATGTGCGCGGCGAGTGGATTCAGGACTTGCCTGATTATTTTATTGACTTCGGTAGCGCGACGCCGCTGGGCGTGCCGACGCCGCTGTGGTTGATGATAGCGGTGCTGATGGCAACGTGGCTGCTGATGAGCCGCACGAAGTTTGGCAGGTGCATGTATGCGCTGGGCAGCCACCTCGAAGCGGCGCGGCTGTCGGGCATCCGCGTGCCCAAAACCACGGTAGGCATCTTCGCTCTCAACGGTTTGCTCATCGGCGTCGCTGCGCTTGCCGACCTGTCCAACTACTCTGCTATTCAGTCCAACAAAGGTGAGGGGTTTGAGTTTCAAGTCATCATCGCCGCCGTGTTGGGCGGCACGAACATCTTCGGCGGCAGCGGCAACGTCTGGGGCACGCTGCTTGGCGTGCTGCTGCTCGGCACGATGAGTTCCGCCATGACGTTCCTGCAAGTCCCCAACGAGTGGGAGCGCACCGCGCAAGGTGCACTGGTGCTGGCGGCTGTAATGGTGGACCAACTGCGACAACGACGACGATGAAAGAAAACGTTGACAGGTTGGCACGTTGGCAGGTTGAACGTTCCAACGTGCTAACGTTCCAACGTTCCAACGTGCTAACGTGCCAACGTGCTAACGTGCTAACGTCTGAATGTCTCATCCCGTTGCGCGTAATCTCCTGCGTGACAGCGTCCTGCTCGTCCTCCTCATCCTGACGGGCTTCGTGATGTCGCGTTTGTCGCCCGACTTTTTAACCAGCGCGAACCTGCTGGAGACGACGCGGCACTTCGTCGAGGTGGGACTGATCTCGCTGGCGATGACGTTCATCATCCTCAGCGCGGGGATTGATTTGTCCGTTGGGTCGAACGTGGCGTTGTGCGCGGTGATGTTGGGACAGGCGTGCGCGTTCTGGCGTTGGAACGTCTGGGGAGCGGCGGCGCTCGCGCTGGGCATCGGGACGTGCGCAGGGGCGTTCAACGGCGTGCTGATCGCCAAACTGCGCTTGCCACCGCTGGTGGTCACGTTCATTACGTGGCAGACGTTTCGCGGCATCGCCGAGGGCGTGAGCAAGGGGAACGCGGTGTCCAGTTTTCCGGCGTCGTTTGCGGTGCTGGGGCAGCACAGTGTCGGCGGCGTGCCGACGCAGTTTCTCATCTTCATCGTGGCGTGCGTGGTCAGTTATATCGCCCTGTCGCGGACGCAATGGGGGCGGTTCGTGTATGCCATCGGCAACAACGAGGCGGCGGCGCGACTGTCGGGCGTGCCTGTTGACAGAGTGAAGATTTTGCTGTATGCTCTGAGCGGTTTCATGTCCGCCTGCGCCGCTGTGATTCTTGTCTCGCGCGTGTCCACCGCGCGGTCGGACATGGGCGACGGCTACGAGTTGGATGCTATCACCGCCGTCGTGTTAGGCGGCACGAACATCGCGGGCGGCGAGGGCGGCATCATCGGGACGATTTTGGGTCTGCTCATCGTCAGCGCGGTGCGCAATGGGCTGTCGCTGGCGAATACGCAGACGGGCAATTACCCCAACGAGTTGCAGGCAGTCATCATTGGCGTGTTACTCATCGCCGCCGTCTGGTTAGGAAGGAGAGTGCAAAAGTGAGTTTAACGGGAAGGTGGTGGACATTAGCGAGTGTGCTGTTGTTGTGCGGCGTCAGCGGGGCAGGTAGCCCCGTTCCCCAGAATTCGGGCAAACGGATTCGCGTCGCCATGATACCTAAACTCAAGGGCATTTCCTACTTCAACGCCTGCGAAAGAGGAGCACGCGAGGCAGCCGAGGAGTTGGGCAACGTGCAGTTGATTTACGACGGCCCACTCAAGGGGCGCGTGGACGACCAGATTCGCATCATTGACAACTGGATTACGCAAAAGGTCGACGTCATCGCCTTCGCCGCCAACGACCCCGACGCGATTGCCCCGACGCTGAAAAAGGCGCGGCAAAAAGGCATCCATGTCATCGGCTATGATGCCGACGCGAACCCGAAATCTTCGGGGCGGGAGTTTTTCGTAAACCAGGCGACGTTTCAAGCCATCGGCTACGAACTGGTGGATGAAATGGCGCGGCAGGTCGGACCCCGCGCCAGCGTCGCGCTCATCAGCAGCGACCTCAACGCCCCCAATCAGAAGGAATGGACGAAGTGGATGAAGAAGCGGATGAAAGAGAAATATCCGCAGATGAAACTCGTCGCCGAAAAGTATCCGGGTGAGGACCGGCAGCGGGCGATGCGCATGACGCAGGAGGTGCTGAACGCCTTCCCCGACGTCAAAGGGGTGTGGGGTATTTCGTCCGTGGCGTTCCCCGGGGCTGCCGACGCGGTGAAGCAGATGGGCTTGAAAGGCAAAGTCGCCGTCGTCGGTCTTTCGACGCCGAAGGACATGCGCCCGTTCGTTAAAGACGGTGTGGTGAAAACGGTGATTCTGTGGAATCCCGTTGACCTCGGCTACCTCACGATCTACGCCGCCCGCGCCGTTTACGATGGAACGCTCAAACGCGGTATGAAGTCATTCAAAGCGGGAAGGCTGGGAACGGTCAAGGTGGACGGCGACCAGATTCTGCTCGGTCCGCCCATGAAGTTCGACCGCAGCAACATTGACAAGTTCGACTTCTAACCACCACTCGTGAGCAAGTAAGAACCTGCCAACCTGCCAACGTTCTAACTGTCAGGAAAGAAGGTGGTCGTCGTGCTCAAGGACATCACGCCGATTCTACAGGGCTGGGACTATGACCCAGAGGGCGTCAACGTCCGCAAAATCATCGGCAAGGACGGTCGGGAGAAAATTCAGATGCGAGTGGATTTGGGGCTGATTCAGATGGAGATGACCGGGCGCCCCGATGGCGAGCGCCCTTACGGCAGGGAGTCGCTGTTAGATTATCACCTCGAACGGTTGGCGCGCCACCGCGAGCGTCACGGCACCGACGCGGGCTTCCGCCTCAGCCCCCGCGAGTGTGAGGAGTTGCGGGCGGAGGGGACGCAGTATTACTTCCGCTACTTCAGCCTCTACCATCTGGGCGACTATGCGGGCGTGGAACGCGACACAAACCGCAACATACGGCTATTTGACCTGCTGCGTGACTACGCCGAAGAGGAAAGCGACCGCCTGTCGTTGGAGCAGTATCGCCCCTATATTCTGATGATGAACACCCGCGCCCGCGCTCACCAGAGCCTTGAGCAGGGCTGGACGCGCCGCGCCTTGCAACAGATTGAAGAGGGCATCCGTAAAATCGAGGATTTCGCTCAGTCCTATCAGCGCGAGGACTTTAACGCGATAGCGGAATACCACATTGATGGCTTGCGGGAGTGGGCAGAGCACATCCGCGAGACCGACCCGCTGACTGCTACCGAACGCCGCCTGCGTCAAGAACTCCAAGAGGCGGTCGCCCGTGAGGACTACGAACGCGCCGCGCGGTTGCGGGACATGATTCGGAGGATGAGCGAACGATGAAAGTGACCATTCACAATGCCACACTGGAACTCGTCGAAGGGGACATCACCCAGCAAGACACCGACGCGATTGTCAACGCCGCCAACCGTTCCTTGCTGGGGGGCGGCGGCGTGGACGGCGCGATTCACCGCGCCGGCGGTCCGAAGATTTTGGAGGAGTGTCGCCAATTAGGAGGCTGCGAAACGGGTGATGCTAAAATCACCACCGGCGGCAACCTCAAAGCACGCTACGTCATCCACGCTGTCGGTCCTGTTTACCGCGGCAGCCCGCGCGATGCGGAGTTGCTCGCGTCCTGCCATCGTCGCAGTTTGGAAGTCGCCTCGGAAAACCACTGCCGCTCCGTTGCGTTTCCTGCCATCAGCACCGGCGCCTACGGCTATCCGCTCCACGAAGCCGCGCCGATTGCGTTGCGGACGGTGATGGATTACCTGCGGTCGCACGATGACATCACGCTCGTCCGCTTTGTCCTCTTTGGGCGGGCGGCGTATGAGGCGTTCGCGCAGGCGTTGCGGGACCTCACCACATAGGAGGGGCTATGCGATGGTGGCGGCTGGTGCTGCTGGGAGGTGTCATCGCGGCGGGCGTCACCATCGTCCTGCGATGCGCCCCCTCCTTCAGGGAACGCCGTCTGGCGCGCCTGAGCCTCGCCGAACTGTCTCGTCTCTCGCGGCAATCGCCCGATGATGCACTTGTTCTCTACTACTACGGGGAAGCCTTGCAGCGCAGGGGAAAAGTGAGCGATGCCGCCGATGCGTTCCGGCGCGCGGCAGCGGCAGACCCCCAGATGGCGCGAGCCCGCATCGGGCTGGGGACAACGCTGATGCGGTTGGGACGGGTCGCAGAAGCGGAAGCCGAGTTGGAGCGGGCGCGGCACCTCTCCCCGCAAAACGCGGAAGTCTACTCCGCCCTCTCTCGCATTTATCTCAGCCGCTTCGACCGCAGCCGCGCCCTCGAGGCCCTGGAAAAGGCAGTGCGGCTGGACGCGCGGCAGTTCTCTTACTGGGTGCAGTTGGGGCAGGTCTATTTCCTCTACG
Source organism: Abditibacteriales bacterium (assembly GCA_025055355.1). Classification (GTDB taxonomy): domain Bacteria; phylum Armatimonadota; class Abditibacteriia; order Abditibacteriales; family JANWYM01; genus JANWYM01. Next base: position 18,439 of record JANWYM010000009.1, on the reverse strand, counting down.
CGCGCCTCGACGACGCCGAGCGGTGTTTGAAGCGCGCGCTCGCCCTGCGCCCCCACGACGCCCGCGCCTTGCTGTGGCTGGGCGAAGTCTACGCCCAGAAAGACGACACGCCCGCCCACCGCCGCCTCGCCGAGGAATACTTGCGTGCCAGCCTCCGACAGGCTGACCCCAAACTCTCCGCCGAAGCACACTTTGAATTGGGCAAATTGTGGCGGCGCGCCGGACGCTACGCCGACGCCGAAAAAGCCCTGCGCACCTCCCTCCGACTGGATGCCTCCCGCGACCAGACTTTGTTCCTGTTGGGGCAGGTGCTTTTGAGTCAGGGCAAGCGGGAAGAGGGGCAGCGTTACGTGGAGTCGTTCCATCGCCGCAATGCCGACAAGCGCGCCCTGTCGAACCTGATGGACGCGATGCGGGCTGACCCCCACAATCCCTCCCTTTACCTGCGCCTTGCCCGCCTGCACCGCCGAATGCAGAACGTGAACGCCGCGCTCAACGCCTACGCGATGTATCTCGCACAGCGACCGAGCGACCGCGCCGTCGCGGAGGAGTTTGAACGGTATCGGCGCACAAACCCTTCTGCGCGGCAGGAGGCACAACGCCCATGAGACGCTGCCTCCTACCCCCGTTGCTTTCCGCCGTTCTCGCCGTCGTGCTTCCCTCCTGTCGCTCACCGCGTTCTCATCCCTCATTCTCCATCTCCGCCGCTCACCCAGTGGGACAAGTTGGCAACTCGGCTGACGCCTGGTTTGAAGACCGCGCCCGCGCCGCCGGCATCACTTGGCGCTTGGGGCATCAGGGCAGAAGCCCCTTGACCATCCTCGAGGTCATGGGCACGGGTTGTGCGGTGCTGGATTTTGACAACGACGGATGGGACGACATCTTCTTCGTCGGACAAACAGGCGTGGGGAACACGGGACGCTGCGCGCTGTTCCGCAATCGCGGCGACGGCACTTTCGCGGATGTCACGCGCGGCAGCGGCTTGGAAGCCCCCGGTTATTACATGGGCTGCGCGACGGCGGATGTGGACAACGACAGCGACACCGACATTTTTGTGAGCGGCTACGGTGTCAACCGCCTGTTCCGAAATGACGGTCGCGGGCGGTTCACCGACATCACGCGGTATGCTGGGCTGCTGGCGCGCGCCCCGACGGAATGGAACTCCGCCGCCGCGTTCGGCGATTTCGACCATGACGGATGGGTGGACCTTTACGTGGGCAAGTATGTCGTCTTCCACGCCAAAACGCCGCAGTTCTGCGACTTCGCGGGCGTGCTGGCGAACTGCAAGCCGCAGGTTTATGACCCGCAAAAAGGCGCGTTGTATCGCAACCGGGGCAACGGGCAATTTCAAGATGTCACGCAATCAGTGGGGTTGGGCGACCAAAGCGGCAAAACGCTCGGCGCCATCTTCGCCGACTACAACCGCGACGGGAAAATTGACTTGTATCTCGCCAACGACGGGATGCCGTGCGACCTCTACGAGAACCTTGGCGGGCGCTTCCGCAACGTCGGCGCGGTGAGCGGCACGGCGTATCGTGAAGGCGGCGACACGCAGGCGGGGATGGGCGTGGACTTCGCGGACTACAACGGCGACGGATGGCTCGACCTCGTGGTGACGACGTTTCAGGGCGAGGAAACCAGCCTCTACGCCAACCGCGCAGGAACGCACTTTGAGCCGTGCGCTACCGCCGCCGGGCTGGACGCCCCGACGCGCGCCTACGTCGGCTTCGGGGCGTGCTTTGCCGACTTCGACAACGATGGCTGGGTGGACTTAGCCATCGCCAACGGTCACGTGCGCGACAACGAGGAAAAGGTTGACAAGTTTTCCTCCTACCGCCAACCGCTACAACTCTTCCTCAACCGCGACGGCAAGCGTTTCATCGAACGCACCCAACAAGCGGGAGCAGGGTTCACAACGCCCGCCGTCGGGCGCGGGCTGGCGACGGGAGATTTCAACCGCGACGGGCGGGTGGACCTCGTGGCAGTGGATTTGGAGGGCGCGCCGCGCTTGTTGATGAATCGCATTCCCACCGCGCACCGGTGGATTGGCTTTCGCCTGCGCGGCGCGCGCAGCAATCGTCTGGCGTTAGGGGCTATGGTGACAGTTGAAGTCGGCGACCGCACCTACGTCCGCGAGTGCCGCACCAGCGGGAGTTACTTCTCCGCCGTCAGCCCGACGGTTCATGTGGGATTGGGCAACGCCGCCGGAACGGCACGTGCCACCATTCGTTGGACGAGCGGCAAGCAAACGACCTTGAGCCATCTCGCCCTCAACCGCTACCATACGGTTGACGAAGCCAGAGGTGTGTTGACGCCGGACCGATAGCCTATCCCCCTCCCATTCCCGCTGCAGGAAAACGTCATTGCCGAGTAGAAATGTCATGGCGAGCGGAGCGAAGCCATCCCCTCCGCTGTAGCCATTCTCCTCCGCAGGGGATTGCTTCATCGCTCCGCTCCTCGCCATGATACCCATGCGCTCGCCATGACAGACATTCTCGAAGGAGAGGACAAAACGCAAAAGTTTACCTCCCCTCCACTTCCCCCTACTTCCCCTAATACCGATGCATCGTCCCATCCTGCCGCCGGAAAATCGGCAAGTATCCCGGCTTGTAAGGGAATTTTAGCGCGAGTTCTTCGTTGAAGTCAATCCCCAAGCCGGGTGCGTCGTTGGGATAGGCGTAGCCGTCGCGCAGTTCGCAGGGCGTGGGGAACAGTTCGCACAACACCTCGCGGCTGCGGAAGTCGCTCCACTCCTGCACGCCGAAATTGGGGATGACCATCTGCAGATGAATAGCTGCTGCCTGCGCAATCGGTCCGAGGTCGCCCGCGCCGTGAAAGGCGGACTTGACGCTGAACGGTTCGGCGAGCGTCATGATTTTCCGCGCCTCGGTGATGCCACCGACGTGCAGCGGCGCGATGCGGATGTAGTCAATCAGCCGCTCCCGAAACAGCGCCAGACACTGCTCGCGCTCGGTGATGAGTTCGCCGAGGGCGAGGTGTGTCGTGGCGTGCTGCCGAATCAGCCGTAAGCCTTCGAGGTCCTCGGGTTGGATGGGGTCTTCAAGGAAGAACAGCCGATACGGTTCGAGTTGCTTCGCCAGCCACGCCGCCTCGGTGGGCGTGAGTTGCTCGTGAACGTCATGGCACAGTTCGACCTCCATGCCCAACGCATTGCGGAGATGCTCGAACAGCTTCGGCGTTTCGACGAGGTATTTCGCAGGCTCAAAAATCACCGTGCTCGGCAGCCCCTCGCGCTGCGGCGGCTCGTGCGCCAGAACTCCCGACCCGCCGTAGCCGCCTATCTGACAGCGCACGACCTTCGCGCCCTGCTCCAAATACGCGCGCACGCTGTCCTCGACCTCTTTGGGGTCGCGCCCTCCCGCGTGGCGGTAGACCTTCACGCCCTTGCGCGACGCCCCGCCAAGCAGTTGATACACGGGCAGGTTGGCGATTTTGCCCTTGATGTCCCACAGCGCGAAGTCAATCGCCGACTGCGCGGACCGGAAAATCGGCCCCTGCCGCCAGTAGCCGCTGCGATAAATGAGCCACCACAAATCCTCGCTGTTGCGCGGGTCTTGACCGATGAGCAACTCCTTGATGTGCTCGAGGCATCGGGCGACGACGATCTCGTTCCCATTGAGCGTCCCCTCGCCCACGCCGTAAACGCCCTCGTCGGTGAGGACTTTGGTGACCACGTAGTTCTGTCCCGTTGGACAGGTGACGAAGACGCGGATGTCGGTGATGCGCATATTTACACCTCAACACAGGGGCGCAGAGACGCAACGGACTGTCTATCCCGTTTCAAAACCCTTTGAGCCTTCGCGTCTTTGCGACTTTGCATCAAGCCAATTTTCAATAAGTCGGAATTGCTCCCCGCCGACCTTAGAATCGCACCGTAGCCCCATTCACCAGAATCCAGGGGAGATGCTCAAAGTCTGGCGGCTTCGGCTACAAAGCCGCCCCCAGGAGGCGGGCGCGACGGAGCGCAGGCCTCCTGCTGATGAGTTACTGACCGTGCTTTTTCAGCGGCTTAATTTTGATGTTCTTGAACCAGACTCGCCCGCCGTGATCCTGCAAGCCGATGTGCCCTCGGCGGGGCAGGTCTTTGTAGGCGTAACGGAACTTGTTGCGCGTGCCATCGGGATTTTTGCCCGCTTCTGTCCACTGGTTCAAGTCCATCTCGCCAATCCTCTCCCCGTTGAGTTCAACGGTAATGAGGTTGTCCTTGCAGGTGATAACGACGCGGTTCCACTCGCCGGCGGGTTTGCTCATGTTTTTCCGAGGGGCGATGATGTCATAAATCGCCCCGTCGTCGTGCTTACTCGGCTTCTCCTTGCCGTGCGAGTCCAGCACCTGAACCTCGATGCCCGTGTTCACGGGGTCGCGCAGGTCCGACCAACGGAAGAAAATCCCGCTGTTGGTGCGGGGGGCGATTTTGTAGTCGATGGACAGCACGAAGTCGTCAAACTGCTCTTCCGTGTAGAGATACCCACCGCCCCGGCTGACCCACGCAATCGCGCCGTCCTCCACCGCCCAACTCGCCGGATTCCCCGTCGCTTTCCAGCCGTTCAACGTTTTGCCGTCGAATAGTAACTTCCAGCCGTCGGCTCTTTCCTTGGGGGTCAACTCGTTGTCCGCCGCCCATGCGATACTCATCGCTGTCCCTCCTAAAAGGGTTATTGCAAGTATCCGACGAAACCTGCCCATTTTGTCCTTCCTCCTGTTAAGAGTTTGATGTTACACCACAGTCTATCACGCCACCGCCCCAGCCGTCAACAGGGACAGCGCGCGATGAGGTGATGGGTTATTGCTGATCCCATCACGCCGCCACTCCCACCTCATCGCTTCATTCGCCACCCCGCGGCTATCACCCCCGTCGCCGCTAAAATGCTGCACAGCGAAAACGCTATTGGGGCGCGGGGCGTGAAGAGTTGCGCCAAACCGCCCGCCACGAGCGGACCGAACGTGAACGCCGCCCCGATGAGGGTCTCGTGGATGCTCGTCGCAATCGCTTTGGGCAAGTGGCTGTGCAAGCCGTAGTAGAGGCTGGCAACGTAAACGACGGCGCGGGCGCCGCCCAGCAGGAGCCAGCCTATCGCAAAAATCACAGGCGATTGAGCGACCAGAAGCAGCCCCAGCGCACAAGCCGCCAACGTCATCGCTCCTAAGATCGGTGCCAGGCGGTCATGCCACTGCGTCGTGCGCGACATCAGCCATGACCCGACGCTCAAACCGATAATGTTCACAGAGACGAGAAGACTGGACACCTTATCGGGGATGTGCAGCAGGCGCGCCAGCACGGGGAACTGATTAGTCGCCGCAGCGGACGCAAAGAAGAGGAGAAAGCAGGAGCACCAGGCAAGGTAAAGAGAGAGGCGGCGGGTGTTCGGGTATTTGGGTGTTGAGGTATGCGGGCGTTGGGGAGTGCGGGTGCGTGGGTGTGCAAGTGGTTCAGTTTGAGGGCGTTCAGGTGCTGACGTTCTGCTGTCGTTACTCGCACACACGCATCCCTGAACACTCGAACACCTTGCCCGCCAGAAGTAAAGCAGATTAACCGCCGCCGCTACGCCGATGAGATGGAAGCCGACGCGGGCGTTCCACTGCGCCAGCGTGCCGCTGACCGCCATGCCAACGCTCAATCCCGTCGTCCAACCGAGGTTGAATGCACCCAAGCGACGGTTGGTTTCGACCGCCTCCTTGTCGTGCAAAAGCGCCATGAACACAGGCCAGAACAGGGCGCAGCCCAGACCGTTGAAGAACGAAAGCGCAATGATTTGATTGGGCGTGTGACAGAACCCGTTGAGCCATGCGGACAGACCTTGCACGGTGATGCCGGCTATGATCAAAACGTGTGAGGCAACCCTGCGGACGAGCCGCCCGACGATGAGGCACGCGGGCATGTAGACCACGCCCCACGCGAAATCGCGCACGCCGATCTGCAGTTTGCTTGCACCCAAGTCCTGCGCGTAATAGTTCGCCAGCAGCCACCCGCAGGACACGGTAGCATCCATGAGGAAGGGAACGATGAAAAAGTCAAAACGTCGCAAGCCAGCCAATTTTTAGAATAGCCAGGATAGACAACAAGCCTTAAGGCATCGGGACAGCGGAGGCCTGTTTATCCTGTCGGCACTTGTATTTGAGGGTCTATCCCAAAAATCGCTTTAGACCCCAACCTGTTGGGGGTGGGGTCGCCGTCGACCCCGAACGGGTTCGGGACTCCATTTTTGGGGGAGGCTCTTATGAGCGGGTGGCATCATCCTCTCTGCGGCACGCGCCAGTTGGCGTGCCACACGGAGTCTTCAGGCACAGCCGCCTGCCCCTCCCATGCATCCTGCATCGTGCGGAACTGTTTGAGCGCGGGGCGCACGACGGTCTCCCACAAGACCTCCACGTCCTCAAATGTGCGTAATTGGTGGGTCGGTTTCTCGCGGGCGTAAGCGGCAAGCAACTCCTGCGCTTTAGCGACCAGGTAGCGCACTTCGTCGGCAACCATGCGTTCGCCGACGCGACGGCTGGACTCACGGGCGTCGGCACCCATCGCAAAGTGCAGCCCGGGCGCGTCGGGTGGGGGGAGGCGCGAGAGGTCCACGCACTCGGGATGCACCGCCCACAGGAGCGAGGTTTCCACCTTGCCCGCGTGGTCGCCGCCGCTTTTGTTGTCGTTGTTGAAGCCGGGAAGGTTCGCCTCGAAATCGGGCAGACCGTAAAGGCGCGTCCCGACGTGCGGCTGCACCAGTTCCAGCAGCGTCTTCAAGTCCTGCCAGTTCGGTCCATAGTGACCCGTGAGGAAAATGGCAGCGTGGAAGCCGAGAACGTCGGCGGTGCGGATATGATAGCAGACGTTTTTGAAATGCTGCCACGGCGGCAGGGCGGTCAGCCATGACCGCGCCACCTGCCCCACCGCCTGGTGCGCCCAAATCGCATAACCGCCCAATTCGTGGATGTGCCAGTAATCGGGCGGGGCGACGATGCCCCCGAACGCCTGCGCCGCCGCGCACGCGATCGCGTGCGCCTTCAACGCGTCCAACCCTACCGCGTTCTGCGGACCGTGCGGCTCGCACAAGCCGTAGGGAAAATAAACCAGCGGGCATGCCGCGAACGCCCGCTCCAACTGGTCTGGAAACATGCGTTCCCAACGCACTTCGCGCATGGTGGTCCACCTCAGCATATTTTCTGGGAGTTCCTGAGAGTCCGTATGAGGACCCTTCCCCCCGCCCATCCTCTCGTTCCATTATATCGCAGCAGCAGCGGGCAGCCAAGCGCGGCAGTTGACTCAGGCGAACGGAGGGCGTATAATGGGCGTGCTATCCGCAAAGGAGGGGAAGGCATGAACCGACGGGAGTTTATCGCGTGGGGTTGCACGTCTTTATCCGTGCCACCATGGATGCTGGCGGACGGGGATGAGGGATTCGTTCCGCTCTACAACGGCAAGGACCTGAGCGGCTGGCACGCGAAGGGGGGGAAGATAGAGAGCTGGCAGGCAGACGGCGAACGGCTTGCCTGCGTCGCCGGCGGCGGTGGATGGTTGACGACGAACAAGGAGTATGCGGACTTCGTCCTGCGACTCGACTGGCGCATTCCGCCGGGCGGCAACAGCGGCGTCGGCATTCGCTACCCCGCTCAGGGCGACCCTGCGCACGAGGGGATGGAGATCCAGATTCTCGATGACGACGCGCCACCATACAAAAACCTCCTTCCCGCGCAGTATACAGGCGGCATTTACTATCAGGTCGCGCCACACAAAGAGAAGAAGAAACTCAACCCACCCGGCGCGTGGAACAGTTACGAGATTACCTGCAAGGGTCCGCTGGTGGTCGTTAAACTCAACGGCGTTGAAATCACTCGCGCCGACATGGAGAAGGAGACCGAAGGTCAGGGCGGATACAAGCCGCTGAGTCAACGCCCGCGCAAAGGTTTCATCGGCTTGCAAAGTCACGGCTCGCGGGTGGAGTTTCGGCGCATCAAAATCAAGGTGATAGAGTAGCGCGCCTGTGATAAAATCACCAATGAAAAATCGTGCAGTGGAGGCTTCAGATTGGCACAATCCAAGCGAACCAACAGCGTTGCGCCTGACATTGAACGACTGACGGAACTTTATCGGGAAGTCTTACGGGCGCTGGGCGAAGACCCAGAGCGCGAAGGGTTGTTGAAAACGCCGCGCCGGGTAGCGGAGGCGCTGGCGTTTTTGACGCGGGGGTATCAGCAGAACCCGCACGACATCCTCAATGGGGCGGTGTTTGAGGAGAAGTATGATGAGATGGTGGTGGTGAAGGACATCGAGTTCTTCTCTCTGTGCGAGCACCATCTGCTTCCCTTCTTCGGTTCCTGCCATGTCGCCTACATCCCGCACGGGAAAATCATCGGCTTGAGCAAGATCGCGCGTTTGGTGGACATGTTCGCGCGGCGGCTGCAGGTGCAGGAGCGGATGACGAACGAAATCGCTTACGCTTTGCAGGACGCGCTGAACCCCTACGGTGTCGGTGTGGTGGTAGAGGCGCGTCATCTATGCATGATGGCGCGCGGGGTAGAGAAGCAGCACTCAGAGGTCGTCACCAGCGCGATGTTAGGCATTTTTCGCAGCAAGCAGGCGACGCGGGAGGAGTTCCTAAATCTGATTCGTGGGAAGAGGTAGTTACGAAAATCGCGGGTGCCGGCGTCCCCAACTTATGTGAGGTCAGTGGCAACCCCAACCCCCAACAAGTCAGGGACCTCGGCTCCCACGCTTAGAGCCTTTCCCCAAAATCGCCCCTCCTTACCAAGGAGGGGCCGGGGGAGGTTCACTCCCCCTCCTTGCTCCGGGGGACCACAACGAGGTTCTCGGCGTTATACTGACCTCCCCCAACCCCTCCTTGATAAGGAGGGGAGAGTTTTCGGATAGGCGCTTAACGCCGTTTAAGCCGGCTGAAGTTGACATCACGAGAGAGCGGGGGGCAACGACATGAGCAAAATCCGCATCGGCGTTATCGGCGCAGGCGGCATTGTGGCGCGCCTGCATCTGCCAGACTTGGAGAAGAACGAGAACTTTGAGGTCACGCTCCTCAGCGGGCGGAAGGAGTCGCGGTTGAGGCGGCTGTGCGAGCGGTTCCACGTCCCTCGCTGGACGCAGAGTTACGAGGACGTGGTTGCGGACGACAAGGTGGACGCCGTCATCATTGCCACACCGCACCCGCTCCATGTGGAGTGGGGCATCAAAGCCATCGAGGCGGGGAAGCACGTCCTCATGCAGAAGCCGCTGTGCGGCGACATGGACGAGGCGAACGCCTTCGTAGCAGCCGTTGAGAAGACCGACCGCACGGTGCTGTGTATGCCGCACTTTGGCAATGCTACTTACACGCTGCGCCAACTCGTCGCCGACGGCGCCATCGGCAGAATCTCCGGCGCGCGCTTCCGCACCAGCCACGGTGGACCGGAGATTTACTACGCCGAAATCCGCGACATCTTCGAGGAGAAGGATGACGACCTGTGGTTCTTCGACTCCAAGCGCGCCAGCGTTGGCGCGTTGTTCGACATGGGCGTTTACGCGGTGTCGAACCTCGTGGCAATTTTAGGGACGGTCAAGAAGGTGACGGGGTTCGTCACCACCTTCGACAAGCCGACGGATTTGGAGGACGTGGCGACGCTCGTGTTGCTGATGGAGAACGGTGGCATCGCCACCGCCGAGACGAGTTGGTGCGACCCGGCGCGCACCAGCGAACTGAGCATTCACGGCACGGCGGGCAAGTTCACCATGCCCGGCATAGACGGCGCGGCGGTGACCAAGTGGACGCCGACGTCCTACACCCGCGAACACGCGCCCGTGCACACCGAACCGGTCGAGTGCAACCTCGGCGTCGGCGGACTGCATGAGCATTTTCTGGATTGCATCCGTCAAGGCGTGCAGCCACCGCTCTCCAACGCCTGGTTAGCGCGGCATGTCACGGAAATCCTGCTGGCAGGGCTGGAAGCCGGACGAACAGGTCGGGCGGTGGACATACACACCAAGGCGAGCCGTTGAGATGCAGATGAGATGGGTCTGGGTTCACATCTAAACTTTTGCGCCGACGCTTTGCCAGCAGAGCCAAAAGGCACAACGCAAAAGTTTAGTTCACGGGAGGGACTCATGCTCACCCCTGAAGAGCTCCACTTCTATGAGGAGAACGGCTTCCTGTTAAAAAAGCAACTCATCCCGCTGGAGTGGATTGAACAAATCAAAAGCGAAATTGCAAACATCCACGACCGCATGGCGGAGAAACCGGTTGAGGGCGTTCACATTTCGTGGGAGGTTTACGATGACCCCAACAAACCGAAGCGCATCAAGCAACTGATGCACAGCGAACTGGTCAGCCCCACCTTGAACCGCATTTTGCGCTGCGACGCGATGCTGGACATTGTGGAGTCACTCATCGGTCCTGACATCTCGCTCTATCACAGCAAGTTGCTGCTCAAAGCGGCGCGGGATGGGACGGCGGTGCCGTGGCATCAAGACTACGCCTACTGGGTGCGCGAGGACAACCGCCCGCTGATGGTCAATTGTCAGTTAGCGATTGACCCGGCGACGAAGGAGAACGGTTGCATCCAGTTCATCCCCGGCAGTCACAAATGGGGGTTACTGGAACATGAAAGGAAGCAGATGACCTTCGGCGTCTTTCTGCCCGGACCAGCCTACTATTACGAGCGCGACGACGCGGTTGACGTGGAGATGCAGCCGGGTGACGGTGTGTTTTTCAGTGCGCTCGTCATCCACGGCTCCGCGCCGAACACCTCGGACCACGACCGACGGATGAACACGTTCGCTTACAACGTGACGGGGAATAACATGGCGCAGTGTCGCGAGGTGCTGCGGGGGAGGTGGCTTGAGCAGTCAACCGATACATTCTAAGGATTAGGCAGTTGCCCTCATTCGTCTCTCCTTCAATCTATCCGCAATGACGGGCATTCTCATCGGGGAGAGGGAATATGATGTAAGCAACCGCGTAACTCCCGACATCAACCGATGAACGTCCGCAAGTAGGCTACGTCTTGTTTCGTCTGCTCAATTAATTCCTCCAAGTTTAAATCCCGCCAACTGCTGCCGCCTTGATATTCGCTGTGAACGGAGAGGTAGCCGTTGAAGCCAATCTGCTTGAGGCAAGCGCATACCTCGCGCCATGGTACGATGCCCTCGGACAGCGGCACGAGTTTGGGACGCCAGCGCGTCTCACCCGTCTTCACATCCCTTTCGGAAAACCAGCCGAAGGTTTTGACCGCGACGAGGGCGATGTAATCGGCGAGAATGTCAATGCCCATCTTCCAGCCGCCCAGCCCACCTTCAACGGTCATGTGCCCCGGGTCAATATATGCGCCGACGGCGTGCGGGTCGAAGCCGTTGAGAATCAAGTAGACTACCGTTGCCTCCGCGCTCAAGTAGTTGCCGCTGTGGCTGTGGACGCAGACTTTGATGTCGTGCTTCTGCGCTAACGCTTGCAGCCGCGCCATCTTCTGCCGCGCCTCTTCGACCGAAGCCTTCAACGTCCCTAAACCTTTGTAACTCCAATAGCCCAACTTCGCAAAGCGAATCCCGCACTGCGCTGCCGTCGCCAGAATCTCCTCGGCGTGCGGGTCGGTGGCGTCGGTGATGCTCGTCGTGACCATGCCGACTTTGAGTCCTTGCGCCTCCAGTGTTTTGACCGCCTTCGGCAAATCGGTCCTGACATTCTCCGGCAGCACATGCCCACCGGGTCGCGTCGTCAAATCTACCCCGTCCAAGCCCATCTCCTTCACGCGCTCGCCCATGCGTTCCACGCTCAACTCTTGCAGGTGCTTTGAGAACATGAGCAGTTGCATGCGTTCCTCCTCCATTCTTTGCGTCTTTGTATGGAGTCAATTTTAACACATCCGCGAGGAACGCCCGCCTCCAACGCGAAAAGAGAAAAGGTGAACGTTCCATGCGCTGTCTCACGCCGATCCTATTGGGAGGGTTGTTGATGCACGCCCTACAACCACCTTTCTATCCTGACCACACCAAATTGCTCATCTATCGAGACGCCGACGGCAAGGAGCATCCCATCCGCACTGCCGAGGAGTGGGCGATACGACGCCAGCACATTCTGGGAAACATGCAACTGGTCATGGGAACGTTGCCTGACGCGTCGAGGAAGGTGGCGCTTGACATACAAGTGCTATCTGAAGAAAGACTACCTGCGTTCACGCGGCAGAAGGTCACGTTCGCCGTCGAGAAAAACGACCGTGTGTTTGCTTACCTGCTGATTCCACACAACCTCCAAGGCAAATCCCCCGCGATGCTCTGCCTGCACCAGACCACTGCCATCGGCAAAGCCGAACCTGCCGGTGTAGGGGGCTCACCCAACCTGCACTACGCCGCGCACCTCGCCGAACGCGGTTACGTCACGCTCGCGCCCGATTATCCGAACTACGGCGATTACAAATTTGACCCTTACGCTCACGGCTACGTCAGCGCGACAATGAAGGGCATCTGGAACCACAGCCGCGCCGTGGACTTACTGCAGTCACTGCCCGAGGTGGACGGCGAGCGCATTGGGGTCATCGGTCATTCGTTGGGCGGGCACAACGCGATGTTCGTGGCGGCGTTCGACGCGCGCCTCAAAGTCATCGTGTCCAGTTGCGGCTTCAACGCCTTCCCCAAATACTACGGCGGCAACCTCGCGGGTTGGAGCCACAGCGGCTACATGCCGCGCATCGCCAGCGTCTACGGCAACGACCCGAAGAAGATGCCCTTTGATTTCCCCGAAATCGTCGCCGCCCTCGCCCCGCGCCCCTTCTTCGCCAACGCGCCCGTGAATGACAGCAACTTTGAAGTCAGCGGCGTCAAGGACTGCCTGACTGCCGCGCTGCCTGTGTATGAACTGCTCGGTGCGCGAGACAGGTTGAGAGCGACCCACCCCGCCTGTGGACATGACTTCCCAGCGGATGTGAGGCAAGCGGCGTATGCGTGGATTGACAAGTGGTTGAAGCAATGAGGTTTAAACGGTTGGAGGGTTATGGGCTAAAAGCGCGGGCTGTGCTCCCACCTTCAGGACGCCAAGACCGACGACGAAGAGGGGGACGATTTTCATCTGGCGCGGTGTCCTTGCGATTTCAATCGCCAGAAGAGTGGAACTCCACCACCACGCCCAACCGTCCCGACGTGGAGAGGTTGCCGAACGACGTAGCGACGTGCCAGCTGCCATCAGCGATGAGGCGCAGGGCGGTCAACCTCTGCTCGGGGGGACGGTAGCGCAGCGCGCCACGCAAGGTGGCGTGATAAGTGCGGCGCGGACAGTTGCCCCACGCGCTGCTGCCGTCAATGTGCACCTTGCCGGAGAGTTCCACCGTCCACTCCTCGTTGGCGACGGAGGTGAGCGTAGCAGTCAGCGCAACGGATTTGATCTCGCCGGGGCGAATCGGGTCGCTGAGCGCCTCCGGCCAGAAGGTCAGCGCGATTTTGCGCAGCGCGCTCTGCGAGACAGCGCGGCGGGAGCCGACCCTCGCTTCCGTGGGGATGAAACTGCGCCACTCGTCGGCGGTGAGGTCCACGTGGTCGTAAGCCGGAAAGCCGTCCCCACCGACGGAGTTCAAGCGGCGCACGAAGACCGCCAGCCGCAGGCTGCCCTCTGCCACTGGCGGCAAGCCGTCGAACGGATGAACCACGCGCCCCGGCAGCGGCTTGGCAGGCTCGGAAGCCATCGCCTTCCACTTCTCCAACGCAGCGCGGGCGGCTTGTAGGTTCGCATCACTGTAACGGCTCTGAACCTGCCCCAGCACCTTGCCGTCGGGCGTCACGAACCAAAGACCTTGATAGGTGTTGTTCTGCTGGCGAATCAAGCGAAAGAGGTCGCCCTCGGCGTCTTTTCTTTCTCTGACCCTCAATTGATTGATGGCTACTGGCACGAAGTCAGTCTGAACCAGAGAGATGAGACGACCATCGGCAAGCGGTCCCGACCGCATGATAGAGGCGAACCCTCAGCAGCGTTCCAGCGGCTCCTCCGACGAAATCCAGACCAACATCGGACGGTTCAACTCCCGCGCCAACCTCTGCCCTTCCACCAAACTCGTTCGCCACGGAATCATCTTCCACGTCTCCTCCGCCGGCTTCGGCTTGATGCGGGCGGCGAGGTCGTCCAGCGAGGGAGACGGCGATTCACTGCTGATGGCGCTCACAAAACTGAGAACACCAACGATGACGAAAACGTGCTTCATCTCTGTCTCCTTTGCAGGGAAGCGGCACCACAACGACACGACGGCACGACGTTTTCTTAGTCTTTGCCTTTCCGTGTGGTGCTACCACTCCCCTATGAGGACAAACCGAAATGCTGCGCGAACAGCCGCCGCGAGTGGGGCAGCAGAAAGTCGCGCAGCTGTGCTTGCGACAAGTCAATCCCATGATACTGGGCGGCGTGCAGCACGTTCTCCCAGTATTCAGCAAACTCGTTGCCCGCCAACGCCTCGTCCACGCGGCGGCAGAACTCTTCGGCATCGCTGCGGTCGCGGGGGAAGTGATAGTTGGCGGTGCGGAAGAAAGAACCCATGTAGTCGAAGTGTTGGGCGCAGGCAACATCGAAGTCATGGAGCGCGTTGCGGATGGGGTGGTCGCAGAGCAACTCAGCGGCGCGAATGAGATGGGTGCCGAAGTAGATCATCGCCACATCGGAGATGCGCTCCTTGACGACGCGGGCGTTGCCGTCCACCTGCCGCCCGTGCCGCCCGCGAATGACGGGCGCAGGCCAATACAGTCGGTCCTGCGGCGCCTCGCGCACCGCGTCGTAGCCGAAAGCGTCCAGAATGAACTTCGCCGTGAACGTGACCGTGAACGGCAACTCGCTGCGCACGAAGCGGTCGTGTTGCCGCCGCACGCCCTCCCACGTCAGGGCGGGGATGCTGAACAGCGCGGCGTAGGCGTGCAGAAAGATGTTATAGGCTCTCCGCTTGGGAAACCAAAAAATCTCCCCCAGCCGCCGCGCCTCTGCGACCTTCTCCGGCTCGGTGAAATACCGCTGCGGCTGCGGTTCGACCTCGTAAGTGTTGGCGAGGTTTTGCAGCTCCGCAAAGACATTCTGCACATTTGAGACAACAGGCATGTCCGCTCCCTCCAGTGACTTTCATCCTAACATCCCTCCGGTCAAAAATCAAGCCGCGCCGCGCTATTGCCGCTATCGCCCGAAAGTGCTATGATAAACTCACATACTTAGCATAGCGGCACAGGTCGCCGTCTTCATCGCAGGAAGGTGGAAATCGCTATGGGAAGAGAACCGGTCCGCACGGAACGTCTTTTAGCCTACGAGATGGCAGGCATCGCCCTGCTCGCGGTAGGCGTCATCCTGCTGGTCAACGCGCTGCGTGCTGACGAGGGCATGGTGCCGATGGCAGCGGTGCGCGTCCTACGCTTCCTCTTCGGCGTCGGCGTCTACCTTCTTCCGCTCTTTCTCATCTTCATGGGCGCGGTGCTCGTCGCGCGGGGCAGCGGCTTGTCTACCGCCTCAATCGCGCGGGGATTTGGCGCCGCTTTTTTCGTCGTGGTCATTGCCGCGCATCTTGCCCTGCCGTCGGGTGCGGAGTTCGCGCCGGGCACGCGGGAAGATTACGGCGGACTGGTCGGCGCCGCTGTCATCTTCGCGCTGCGCAGAACGGTCGGCAACATCGGCAGTTGGGTGGTGGTGATCGCCCTGGGGATGGTGGCGTTTCTGCTCCTCAGCAACGCTTCACTGACTTTTCTGCTGCGCAGCCTGATGACGGCGGCGGTGGCGACGGGGCGATTCCTCAAGGCGAAGTTCAAGCTTCTGGTGTTCCAACGTTCCGCGCCCGCGCCAGAAGCAGAGCGCAAATCGCGCCGCGCCCCGCGCCGTTCGCCCGAACCGACTCAGCCATCCCCTCAGCCCCCTGAGCCAACCGCGGGGAACGCGGGACGCGGGACGCGGCGGAGGGCTACGCTTCAGTTGCCCAGCGGCGTGACGCTGCCGGAGTATTTCCGCGAGTTTGTAAGCGCGCTGGACCCGCCGACGGCTGCGGACATGCGCGACACCGAAACCAGCGTGGAAGCGGGCATCCGGCTGGTCGAGGACACGCTCGCCAGTTTCCGCATCGAAGCGAAAGTGCGCGAGGTTAAGCGCGGCCCAGTCATCACCCGCTACGAGGTCGAACCCGCCCCGGGCATTCGCGTCAGCCGCATCGCCAACCTCGCGGACGACCTCGCGCTGGCATTAGCGGCGATTGACGTGCGGGTGGAAGCGCCCGTGCCGGGCAAGAGCGTCATCGGCATCGAAGTCCCCAACAAGCGCATCCACTTCGTGCGCATGAGGGAGCTCATTGAACTGGACGAGTTTTTGAACGCGCCGTCGAAACTCACGTTTGCGTTGGGGAAAGACATTGCCGGGCAGCCGAAGTTCGCCGACCTGACGCGGATGCCGCACCTGCTCATCGCGGGCGCGACCAACTCCGGCAAGAGCGTGTGCCTGAACGCCATCATCACCAGCATCTTGGCGCGGGCAACGCCTGAAGAGGTCAAGTTATCGCTGATTGACCCGAAACGGGTGGAACTGACGCTTTACAAAGACATCCCGCACCTGTTCCATCCCGTCGTGGTGGACGCGAAGGAGGCGGTGCGCGCCCTGCGCGGGGCGATCGCGGAGATGGAGCGGCGCTACAAACTGTTCGCCGAGCGCGGTGTGCGCAACATTCAGAGTTTCAACAGCAAGTTGGCGGAGGGTGAGGAGCCGCTGTATTATATCCTCATCGTCATTGACGAGTTGGCGGATTTGATGATGCAAGCGGCGGCGGAGTTCGAGCGGCTGATTTGCCGCATTGCGCAACTGGCGCGGGCGACGGGCATTCACCTCGTCATCGCCACCCAGCGCCCGTCGGTCAACGTCATCACGGGGGTCATCAAAGCCAACATCTCCTCGCGCATCGCGTTCGCGGTCGCCTCGCAGGTCGACTCGCGCACAATTCTGGACTGCAACGGCGCGGAGCGGCTCATCGGCTCGGGCGACATGCTGTTCCATCCCATTGACGCACCCAAACCGCTGCGCATTCAGGGCGCCTACGTGAGCGAGGAGGAGGTCAACCGCGTGGTGCAAACGCTGTCGCAATGGGGTGGCGCGCCGTCAACGTTCCCGCTGGATCTGGGCGCCGTCGAAGAGCAGATGCAAGCCGAGGCGCGGGCGAAGGCAGCCGCTGAGGAGCGCGACCCGCTGTTTGAGGAAGCGGTGGCGCTGGTGCGGCGGCGCGGCATGGCTTCGGCTTCGATGCTGCAGCGCGAGTTTGAAATCGGCTACCCCCGCGCCGGGCGGTTGATTGACCAGCTGGAAAAAGCCGGCATTATCGGACCGCAGGAGGGCAGCAAGCCGCGCGAGATTCTGGTCGGACCGCTGACGGACGAAGGCGAAACCGCGCTGAGCCGCGCAGAAGAAGAAACATAGCGCCGACATTCTGTCGGCAGGAGGAGGAATGGCTGTGAACCCAACCGAAGCTCTGATATTGATTGCCGTTCTTGTCGTGGGAGGCGTTGTGGGCGTGTTGACGCTTTTGGGCATGGCTGCCGCCGCTGCTTGGGTGCTGACCGCGTCGCTGAGTGTCGGCACCATGGCGCTGCTCATCGGTCTGGCGCTTGCCGCGCTCTGCTACAAAATCCGCGTCGCCCTGCTGTATCCTGTCATCGGCGTTCTCATGGGCAGCCTCACCCTGGTGCTGATGTTCAGCGGACACTTGCTCATGGCTCTGCTCGGTGTCCTCTTGGGCATCCCGTTTTGTCTCTTTTTCTCTCCGCGCCATCGCCAGACGTTGTTACACTTGGCAGAAGATCCCAGTCAACATCAAACCTATGTCGATGCGGCGGGCGCCCAGCACACGTTTGTGGTAGCGGACGACCGCCTCAATCCCGCGCCGTTCAATCGCGCGCCCGTTGTGGTGGCGATCAATCTGTTAGGTGTGTTGATCGGTCTGGCGCTGATGCTTTTTCTTTTCTGGAATAACGGCGGTGTCGTCGGCAAGTTGGCTCACATCGGTTGGGGCGCGTTGATGGTGGGTATGGCATGGGGCATGTTGACGGCGGCGTATGCAGCATCGCAGCACCAACGTCCCGGCTGGTTTCTGCTCGCCATCGGGGGGTTCGTCGCCTCGCTTGTCGCGTTGCTCCTGCTGCGCGAACGCGACATTCACCTCACCTCCTTTGCGACCATGGGATGGAGTGCGGTGCTGGGATTCCTTACGGTCTTGACGTTAGCGACGGGCGCGGTGGCGTTCGACGTCGAGCGCAAAACCGGCGTGGAGATCTTCAGTCAGTCTCTTTCCCCAGCGGCGGTGGGCGAGGCCAAAGAGTGGATGAACCGCTACTGCCCGTCATCGGTGACGTCCCTCTTCACCGTCGCCCGCGAACTATGGATGACGATGAAGGAACTCTGCACCGTGACCGTGCGGAGGTAATGGGGGAAGGCTGGCTTGTGAAGTGGTGGTCGAATTTTACATGATT
>JANWYM010000099.1 GCA_025055355.1 Abditibacteriales bacterium | reverse complement strand
CGCCATGACAGGCGCACAGGGGTCATGGCGAGCAAAGCGAAGGTATCTCCGCCGTAGGGGGATGGCTTTGCTCCGCTCGCTCCGACAAGTGGAGGGCGCTGCAGCCTTGACGGTTGCGCTCGTTCGCGGGCATGGAGCCTGCGACCATGGTTGCTGCGAGGAGGCGTGAAGGGGAAACGCAGAAGTTTACCCACCAGAGGGTTTGGGGGAAGGCGCTTGGCTTGCCGCTGCGGCTCTTTGCAGGGGGCGCATCATCTCCTCATCCTCTGTAAACGCGAAGAGGACGCGGGCGAGTTCGTCGGGCGTGGTCAGCCCTTGCTTCATTTTCTCGATGCCATCGTCGCGGAGTGTTCTCATGCCGTGGTCAATGGCGAGGCGACGAATCTGCGAGGCGTTCATGCCTTTCATCAGCGCGTCCCGAATCGCTTCATTGATAATCATCAACTCATACACGCCGACGCGCCCGCGGAAGCCAGTGTAGCCGCAGGCGGGACAGCCGACGCCCCGCGTGAACGCAATATGTCGTGCCTCCTCGCAGCTCAAACCGATGCGCAGGAGGTCAAGGGGGTCGGGTTGATAGGGGGCGCGGCAGTTGGCGCAAATCGTCCGCACCAGCCGCTGCGCCAGCACCGCAATAACCGAGGAGCAAATCAAAAACGGCTCAATCCCCATGTCCACGAGGCGCGTCATCGCGCTGGGAGCGTCGTTGGTGTGCAGCGTGCTCAACACGAGGTGTCCCGTCAGCGCGGCGCGGAACGCCATCTCTGCCGTCTCGAAGTCACGGATTTCGCCGACGAGAATCACATCGGGGTCCTGGCGGAGGATGTGCCGCAACTGCCGTGCAAAGGTCAGGTCAATGCGCGGGTTCACCTGGGTCTGGTTGATGCCCTCCAACTGATACTCAATGGGGTCTTCTACGGTCACGACGTTTTTCGTCTCCGACTTCGTGCGGTTGAGCGCGGCGTAGAGCGTGGTGCTTTTACCCGAACCGGTCGGACCGGTGACCAGAATCATCCCTTGCGGCTTGAGGATGAGTTCCTCAAACATCTGCCGCGTCTCCTCGTTGAACCCCAACTGCGTCAGGTCGAGGATGAGAGAGGCTCTATCCAGCAAGCGGAGGACGATCTTTTCCCCGTAGAGGGTCGGCAGGCTGGACACGCGGAAGTCCACGACGCGCCCCAGCACGTTCATGCGGAACCGCCCGTCCTGAGGCAAGCGGCTCTCGGCGATGTCCATGCCCGCCATGATTTTCGTGCGGGCGATGATGGAGTTCTGCCACTCCTTGGGGAGTTCGCGCGGGGGGCGCAGCAAGCCGTCCACGCGGTAGCGCAGGTAGAACCCGCTCTCGCGCGGCTCCAGATGGATGTCGCTCGCCTTCTGGCGGACGGCTTCCTCGATGATGGCGTTGACGTAACGAATCGCGGGGGCGTCGGCGACGAGGTCCTGAATGACCTGCAGGTCGGGACTCATCGGCGTCTCGCGGTCTTTCGCCTCGCCGACCAAGGCGGTTGCTTGGTCAATCGCACTGCCCGCGTAGTAGAGGTTGATGGCTTGCATGATCATCGCCGCCGTAGCGGGCACGGCTTCGACGCGGTGCCCTGTAATGCGGCGAATCTCATCAATCGCAGGAAGGTTGTGGGGGTCTGCCATCGCCACCGTCAGCGTATTACCGTGAAGGGCGATGGGAATGGCTTGCAGCGCGACGGCGCGGTCGCGGGGAAGTTTCATCACCACCTCCACGTCCAGCCGCCGCCCGCGCAAGTCCACCGGCGCGGCGGCAGGCGGCGCCGGACGCGGCGGGGCAACTGGCGCGGGACGCGCCTGCCCCAGTGCGCCCGGCGCGAGGTGCTGTATCTGCTGCGGTGTGACGTAACCCAAGTCCACCAGCATCTGCGCCAGCGACTTTTCCGCCGTGCGCCGACTCGCAGCCAACTGCAACTGCTCGGGTGTAACTACCCCCGCTTGCAACAAGGCGCGGGCGACCTGTTCGTCCGTCATGGTAGTGACCGATGGCTCATGGTCAATGGTCTATGGTCCATGCTCTCTCCCTTGACCAAGAGGATCACCGGGGGGTGTTGGCTGGCTTTGGACCTCCCCCAACCCCTCCTTGGTAAGGAGGGGAGCGGACCTCCCCCGACCCCTCCTTGGTAAGGAGGGGAGTGGATCTCCCCCGACCCCTCCTTGCTAAGGAGGGGAGTGGACCTCCCCGACTTCTCCTTGGTAAGGAGGGGAGAGTTTATGGAGAGGCTCTAACATTGACCATGTTTTATTGCCCTTGTCCTCTTCTCTTTTTCTTCTTTCGCCGCTTTTTGGCTTTGCGCTCCTCCATCAGGCGGCGACGTTCGATGCGCTCCTGGCGCACCGCGTTTTCCATCTGCTCCTCCAGCGCAATCAGCGGCTCGGCGGAGAAGGATTGCAGCCGCTCATAATCTATCCGCATGGTCGCCCCCCTTTCGTATAACAGACTGCGTATCGCGTAAATTTTGACTACCGCCGTCATTTTATCAGCACAGTCGCAGGATGTCAATAGCGCCCCTTCTCCCCCACCTTCACGGATTATGCCGCATGCGTCCATACCTTCGTCCCTTCCACATCACGCCCCTCCCGCTGAGGACCTGCACCGCCGAGGTGAGCATCATCCCTATCATCAGCGCCGTCCCCAGCGGATTCGTGAGGGCGTAGACGACAGGCACGCGTAGGATGTGGTTGATTTTCGCCCAGTGATAGCAGTAGACGAGAAACAACGCCGCGCTTGCCGCCATGAAGAGTGGGACGCGACTGACGAACGCGGTGAGAAGCAATGCCAGCGGTGCCAGCCCCAACAGCGCAGTCAGCAGCACGCCCCCCGCTAATTTCCCCAGCGTCATGCCGCGGTGGGTGTAAGCGACTTTCGTCCAACCCTGCCACGCATCGCGCAGTCCCGTATACATGCGCGTTTTCACCAGCGCGCGCCCGTCCGCCACCATGAAGCGCACACGGGCGCGCTTGGCGACGCGGGCGAGTTCAAGGTCTTCGACGACCTCGCCCTTGACGCGCTCGTGTCCGCCCAGACGGTCGTAGGCATCGCGCTGTATCAGAATGAACTGTCCATTGGCGATCGCCAGCGGGTCGTCAGGGTCGTTCACGCGGTCAAACGGAAAGAACCGCACGAGGAAGTGAATCGCAATCGGCTGAAGCACCTTCTCCCAGAAGGTCACGATCTCCTGGTCGGTCATCAGCGATAGCATCTCGACATTGCGCGACTGGGCAAAAGTGATAACCGATGACAGCATCTGCGGATGATGCCAGGTATCGGCATCCGTGAACAGCAACCAGTGCCCCGCTGCTCCAGTGACGCGCCCAACATGCGCCCGCCCCTGGTGCAACGCGAACGGCTTGCCGCACCAGCCGACGGGTAACGGTTGCCCGTGAATGACGCGCAGCGAGGGGAACCGCCGCGCCAGGTCCGCTAAAATCTCCCCCGTGCGGTCGGTGGAATTGTCGTTGACGACGATGACCTCAAATGACGAGTAGTTTTGCTGCACCAGTGAAGTCACGCATCGCTCAATCATATCCTCCTCGTTGCGCGCCGGGACGATGATGGACACGAACGGCGCACCCGACGGCTCCGCCGCTATCGGCACTATCAACTCCCGCGCCGCCCACAGGTAACGGTAGCCGGTGACGATGAGGAGAAGATAGAACAACATCAGAAGCAGACTGAGGAAGATAAGAGCAGTCAGCATAGAACAACCCGCGTAGGCAGCGCATCCTGCGCCGCATCTTTCATGGCGCAGGCGTGCGCCACGCCGTTAGGTTCATCGCCGACAGCGCAAGCAGCAGCCCGCCCAGCAAGGACATCCACACAGGACGCATTTTCCTCGGCAGCAGGGCGTCCAGTCCCCAGACGAATAAGGGCGCGATGCCAACAAGCATGGGATGAAGATACCGCGCTTGCGCTTGAAAGTAGCGCGTGTTGAACTGGAGGAACTGAAGGAGAATGAGAATGACGCCGACGGATAGTAACCCGTGATGTGTAATGTGTGATGCGTGATGCATGAGAGCGAACCACCCCGCGAAAGCAAGGAGCGCGGACAAGACGAAGAGGACGTTCGTTAAGGGATTCGTCGTTTCGGCGGCGATGGCGTGCAGGGCAGCGAACCAGCCCGCGAAAGCGGCGGCAACGGCGAGCCCCGTCAACAGCGCCGACCGCGAAGACGCGGCGCGGCACTCTTTGAGGCAGCCGCCCAGCGCAGCAGCGGCGAAGAGAAAACAGAGGGTCAAGAAGCCGTAAAACGTCCCGCGTTCGCCGTGCGGGTCGGCGCCGAAGACCGCCTGCGTATAATGTTTGTAGGCGTTATTGACTTCCCCGAAAATACCCCAAAAGGTCATGAACGTCAGCGCGAGCGTGAGTTTGACAGCATAATCGAACACGGGCAGGTTCATCCGCCGGACCAAAAAGTAGTCGGGACCGGGGTTGTCGAACCCCTTCAAAAACGCGCGGGCAGCCAGCGGGTCGCCATACAGAATCTGGTTGCGAACCCACCACGGGCTGACGACGAGAAGAGCCACAACGACCGCCACGCTCGACAGGCGCATGGCGTATCGGGTATCGCGCATTGCGCGTCCGCGCAGGAAGTAGAACGCAGCCACCAGTGGGAGAAGGAAAAGACAACTGCTTTTGCTCAACAACGCCAGCCCTGAGAGCGCCCCCGCAATCGCGGCTTCTGGGAGGGGACGGTCAACCGTGAACCTTGAACCCGCATCCCTCAACGAGAACATCCACGCCATAGTCGCCGCACACAGAAGTCCCGCGAGAGCGTCGTTGCCGATGGACGCGCTCACGTGCAGGTGCATCGGCAGCAACGCAGCAAAACCCATCGCAACCAGCGGTAGCAGTTTGTCGGACGGGAACAGCGACCGAGCCACTATCCCGACGAGCCACACGACACCCAAGCCGCATAGTGCCGAAACACCGCGACAGAGGTAAGCCACGATGATTTCACGTTCTTTGAGGCGGTGCGCGCCCGTGACCAGATACGCGGGGGTGCAGAGCAGGTAATACAGCGGTGGCTGATGGGCTTCATACAACTGTCCTGCTTTATTGCCCCCAAAAATCGGGAACTTCCGATGCTGCACGAGGTAGCGCACGTAGCCCAGATGCACGCCTTCATCAGGCTGCGTCCACATCGGCACGCGGGCGACATACAACGCCGCCATGACGAGGTAAAGGACGACGATGAGTCCATAGGCGGAGGGGTGTATGGGCGGAGAGGCGGCAGCGTGTTTCCCTCCCCTCTGATCGGTGGTCCTTCGTTTAGACATCACTGATCTCCAGCAGCACAAAGCCGCGCTCGGCGTAAAGGACGGTGAACGCGCCGCTCTGTATGCCTTGCTCAAACAGTCGTTGATACGGCGAACCTTGTATCATCGTCGGCGCAAACAGGACATGCGTGATGCCCAGACGCCGATACTCGGCGAGAAGACGGTTCAGCGTCATCGGCTCATCATAGCGGATGAGCGTGTGATGTTCCCGCTCGCCCCACAGATACTCGCGGTCGAGGTAGAACCAGCGCGTTTCGCCGTAGGTGACGACTTTGGCGGACGGGGCGAGATTGTCGTTGACAAACTTGCAGACGGCGTAAACGTTGAACCGTTCCAAACGCTCCTGCTCCGACACCCGCCCGAACGCCACGGAGAGTTCGCTCTGCTGCGTCGTGACGAAAAGCGCCAACCCGAACGCGCAGCACGACGCCAGCGCCGCGCCGCACACGTAGCGTAGCGGCTGACTGCGCTGCGAGAGGGTGACGACCGCATATCCCGCGCACAAACTCAGCGGCGGCAAAATCGGAAACAGGTAGCGGTTGTATTGTGCCAGCACGAAAAACCAGCAGCCCAAGAAGAAGAGCGAGGTCACCAGCAGAAAAGACATTACCTGCGGCTGCCTGCGCAACAACAGCAGCGGCACGACGAACATCAGCAGCGCAGGACCAAGAGCGCTCGTCGGTAACGGTTGGACCTCAAACCCCTTCTGCTTCTGCGCGACGCGGCGTTTGTCCCACGCGGGGTCGTAGTTCCACGGCCACATCGTGACCCGCCACGGGATGAGGAAGAAATCCGCGACGCTACGCCCCATGCCAAACTCGCGCTGGTGCCCTTCGTAAGCCACCGCTCTGTCCGCTGACCAGTTACGCCCGTCGAAGACTTTGTAAAGAAACGGATAAACCGGGTTGCGCGTGTAAACGACGTTCTTCACATACCAAGGGCTGGCAACGAGCGCCCCCACGAGGGCGAATATGAGAAGCGGACGCAACGAGGAGCGGGCGCGCACGACATCCCCCAACATCATCAGCCCCAACCAGCCGAAGATGAGCAAGCCGGAGTATTTCGTGCCCATGCACAATCCGGCGAAGATCGCCGAGAGAGTGGCGTATTGCGCATGAGCGGCTTCACAGGCACTGGGCTTGGAACGCTCTACCTTGCCGTTCCAAAATGCGTAAAGTGCCAGCAGCGTAAACGCGGCCAGACCGAGGTCGGCGTAGGCGATGACGGCTTCGCTGGCGACGATGGGCATCGAGAGAAAAACCGCCGCCCCGACTAAACCCGCCGGCCGTGAGAGGTGACGGCGCCCGAAGGCGTAAATCGTCGCCGCGCTCAGCAGCGCAAAAAGCGTGTGAAACAGTTTCGCCGCCACCGCCCCACCTGTTGCCTCCATCGTCCAACCCCGCAGCGACAAGCCCAGCAGATAGAGCATCTCCACCGTGAACGGAAAATTGGAGTGGTGGTCAAAGGCGATGTAAAAAATCCGCCCGTGGCGGAGAAAGTTCTTGGGCGCGGCGAGGTGGTAGGTCAGCCCGTCCCAATCGCTTCCCGTCGGCGGACATAGGCTCGCCAGCAGCAGCAGCAAGGAGGTGATAACGAGATAGACCGTCAACGCCCGTTCGACCAGAGACCTCTGCACGTGGCGCTGCTCCTTCAGCCACTTCCCACCGAGGCGCAGCCATTCGTAAATACCGCGCCCTTGCGACCCAAACAACACCAACAGGACGGTCACAACCACTGCCCGCTGCAGCCCGCCCAGCAACCCTAAACCCAACATGAGGTAAGCGATGACGCCCAGCCCCAACCCCGTCGCCATCACCGCCCGCTCCAGCGTGGACGGACACTCGACCCGGAGCCCCGCCAGCAGCCGCGACCCCAGCGCGAGCGCGAGCAGAGCCACGCCCCCAACCAGCAGGATGTCCAAAGCGTGTGCTATCATCCTATCCCCTCAGAAGAAACTTCACCTCTTCGGGCGCTTGATAACAATACACCGCATAGCACACGCCCACCAACAGAATCCAACCAATGATGAGCCAATTCACGATTGCGTCCCAGCGGCATGACATAGAGTTCACCGCACTTTTTGGGGTTTGCAACGCTCACGTCCCCAATACGTTGGGGACTCCAGACTCTCTCCTCGTCCTCGTCGTCGCCGTCGGTCGTTGTTGCAGCGCAAGTTGCTGACTTGCGTTACGGCGGTTCGAGGACGAGGACATTTCGGGAAGGCGAGGCTCCCGCCGAGCCGAACTCGGCTCGGCGGGAGCATGATTACAACAGGAGCGGCAGCGGGCGCGCCGCCTCGACTCCTCAGGGGCTACCTCTCCGCTCTCGGATGCGGCGCACCGCCTTCGCGTCGAATGGTTCGAGGTCTGCATCCTCGTAGGCAGAAGCGATTTGCAGCAGCAGGTTATCAATCGTGGCGCGGTCATCGTCGGTGAAGCACAGGCTCTCCTCAATCAAGTCCCAAATCACGGCGAGTTTCCACAGCCACTCGCAGGGCGGCATCCAGCGCCCAGTGTCCCAGCCGCCTTGCTTCCACACCATCTCTTCGAGACGCAGCAGGGTAGTTTTGAACGCTTGTGCCCATTCGTCGCGGTCGGTGTAGTAATAATAATAACCAAAGGAGCAGATACGTTCCATGGCAGCATTGAAACTTATCGCGTCCGCCCCCATTATCTCCAGACATTCCTTCAGAAGTGTTGGATGCGACTCCGCCGGCGGGACGACGTGCGACGCCGACTCGCTGACGTTCAGCCGCGCAATCGCCAAGTCGTCCTCACCCCATTGCAGGTGCGGCGCGATGTTCATCTGATGCAGGTGGCGCGTGAGGAAGTCCGTCGCTCGCTTCGCGCCCTCATAGGTGCTGCCGCCGACGAGGACAACGTTCTTGCGATGCCCGAACGGGTCGTGAACCGTCCGCACTTCGAAGCCGCGCCCGCCGGGGTAGGTATCGGTCGTGAAGCAAAAAGCGTCCTCGTGCAATCGGCGGATGAGGTCATTGTTCGTCGCGTTACCCACGACGCACAAGTGGAACGTGCGCAGGTCGTCTTCCGTGATTTGGTCGGGCGTGGTATGAATCGGCTGCACGCGCGTCAGTTCGCGCGCGCGCACGGCGATGCGCCGTCCGAGATGCAGCCAATCCGGTTCAGCGGGCGCGACGACTTTACATGCGGGCTTTCCGTCGCGCACGATGGTTGTCACGAGGCAGCGGTCTTTGGGCATGGAGTGATGAGGTGATGGAGTAACGGAGTATTGGATGCTCGGACTTGTTCGGGATCCTCTGCCTCCGGGTCCTCAACAAGTTGAGGCATCTGTATTTCAATACTCCATGACGCCACCACTCCCGTCGCGTTATGTCGTTGCCGAAATCAGCAGCGCAAGGACAGGCGCTCGTAGTTCCGCCTTCAGGCGGCGGAGCGCGTGAAACCGCCTCGAAGCGGAACGACAAGCAGACCGGCAGGGATGTTCTCGACTGTGCAACATCCCACCGGGGTTGCTCACTATTATAACACACAAGGAGTCAAAACTAAACGATTACGGCAGTCTGCGTGAGGAGCGATCGCTGTCCGCTATCCCTTCAACCGTTGCAAATCACAGCGCAGTCAGATAGGATAACACTCGCTTACGAGCCGTCGGCGCGTCGGGGCGATACCTCTACGGTGACGTGCGTAGCGCCACCGGTCAGACCGCACGCCGCGCAACGGGTGCGATAGAAAACGTGGGGAAGACCAAAGCACTGCACACTGAGAAAGTTTAAGCAGGATGAACGGGATGAACATGATTTCCCAAAAGTTACGCTGTTGCTGATACCCTCCTTTCCCCTACCCCCGAGGAAAGGAACAACGGCAACCGCGCGACTCTTGATTTTTTTATCCTGTCCATCCCGTTCATCCTGTCCAAAAACATTGGAGGTGCATCATGGAAAAGCAGGTGTTCAACTCAACCAAAGGTCCGAAGGCGCGAGGACCGTATTCGTCGGCGACGATTTTGGGCAACTTGGTGTTTGTCTCCGGTCAGGGACCGATTGACCCGGAGACCGACCAGTTTGTGGGCGAGACAGTGGAGGAGCAGACGCGGCGCGTGTTGGAGAACATCAAAATCATCCTGGAGGAACTCGGCTCCTCACTCGACAAGGTGCTGAAGTGCAACGTCTACCTCGCTGACATGAACGACTTCCAGAAGATGAACAGTGTCTATGCCGAGTTCTTCCCGCAGAACCCGCCGGCGCGCACGACCGTTCAGGCAGGACGACTGCCGTTCGACATCAAAGTCGAAATCGAGTGCGTGGCGAGTCTGTAAGTTTGCTTTGACAGGATGAACAGGATGAGCAGGATTAATGTCCTGTCCTAATCCTGTTTGTCCTGTCTATAAAAAGGGGCTCAGATGGTTCGCATCGCAATGTTGAGTATGGCGCACGTCCACGCGGACGGCTACGCGCGGCAGGTCGTGGAGAGCCAAGACGCCGCGTTGGTGTGCATCTGGGACGATGACCCCTCACGGGGCAAGCCGGCGGCGGAAAAATACGGCGTCCCGTTTGTCGAGAAGATGGAGGACGCCATCGCTCAGGTGGACGCTGTCGTCGTCAATGCGGAAACGGCGAAGCACAAAGAGGTTTACCTCGCTGCGATTGCGCAGGGCAAGCACGTTTTCACGGAGAAAGCCTTGACCATCACAACCCAGGACGCTGATGAAGTCGTCGCGGCGGTCAAGCAAAGCGGCATCAAGTTCATGATATCGCTGCCGCAGCGTTCTCACCCGGAGACGCTGTTTATGAAACAGGCGATTGATCGCGGCTGGTTGGGCGACGTGACAATGATGCGGGCGCGGATTGCGCACGCGGCGGCGCTGGATCGGTGGTTCCAAGGCGGTTCAGCGTGGTTCACGGACGAGCAATTAGCGGGAGGAGGTGCGTTGTTTGACTTGGGCTGTCACACCGTTGACGCGATGCGCTGGATCATGGGCGAGCCCGAGAGCGTCGTCGCGCAAATCAATAACTTCTCTGGCAACTACGACATTGACGATAACGCCGTCGTCGCCGTGCGGTTCAAGAGTAAGGCGTTGGGGATTTTGGACGTCGCCTTCGTGCAACGTGGCGGGTTGAACCTATGGGAGGTGTTCGGCACGGAGGGCTACATGGTGCGCGGGCTGCCCGGTCAGCGCGTCGCCATACAGAGCCGCAAAGTGCAGGCGAACGGCTTGGACGGCTGGTTCATCCCGACGCGGCTGCCCGACCCGCTGCCCTCCCCGATGCAGCAGTGGCTGGGCGCGATTGAACGCGACGAACCCATGCATATCAGCGTCGAGGATGGGCGCAACCTCACACAACTCCTCGAAGCCGCTTACACAGCGGCGCGGGAGGGGCGGGAAGTTAAACTGTAGGTGGGTGGTGGGGTCGCTGACCACTCGACCGCCTTGCAAGTTACGCGGTCGCCATTATTTCCTCAACTTCT
>JANWYM010000999.1 GCA_025055355.1 Abditibacteriales bacterium | reverse complement strand
CTTCGCGCCTTGCGATTGACGACATCCGAGTCGGAAGGTTTGGGCGCGCGCTTTCGGAAAGCGACGCAACAACCGCAACGAGAGCGACGCCCGACGCTTGCAACAATTGACGACGGCGCATATTTTTCGTCATCGCTCAAAACCTTAATTCCAGTCTCTATGGCAAGCGTCGTTCTCAAACACGTCGAGAAAGTCTACGAAGGCGGCATAAAAACCGTCCACGACTTCAATCTCGAAGTCCGAGACAAAGAGTTCGTCGTGCTTGTCGGTCCTTCGGGGTGCGGCAAATCCACGACGCTCCGAATGATAGCGGGTTTGGAAGAAATTTCGTCGGGCGATTTGTTCATCGACGGCGTACGAATGAACGACGTGCCGCCCAAAGACCGCGACATCGCAATGGTGTTTCAGAACTACGCCCTCTATCCGCACATGACGGTCTTTGAGAACATGGCGTTTGGTTTGGAGCTTAGGAAGTATCCCAAAGACGAAATCAAACGTCGCGTCGAAGAAGCCGCTCGCATTCTCGGCTTGACGCAATACCTCGACCGCAAACCCAAAGCCCTTTCGGGCGGACAGCGTCAGCGCGTCGCGCTCGGCAGAGCCATCGTGCGCAAGCCAAAAGTCTTTCTCTTCGACGAGCCGCTCTCGAACCTCGACGCGAAAATGCGCGTGCACACCCGAACCGAAATCTCGCGCTTGCATCGAATGCTTGGCTCGACGATGATTTACGTTACGCACGACCAAGTCGAAGCGATGACGATGGCGGATAGAATCGTGGTGATGAAGGACGGACGAATCCAACAAATCGACACGCCGCTCAATCTTTACAATCACCCCGTCAATCGCTTCGTCGCGGGCTTCATCG
>JANWYM010000998.1 GCA_025055355.1 Abditibacteriales bacterium | reverse complement strand
GGAACGAAGAGCTCTCCCTTCGGTGAATTGAAACACTCGGCGTTGCGCCTTATTTTTTTGGCCTACGAAGACGTTGAAAGAAGAGATGTCCCTTCGGGGAATTGAAACTTCGTGGTGGGGCGACAACACGGTCAACCCGCACGAGGTTGAAAGAAGAGATGTCCCT
This sequence comes from Abditibacteriales bacterium, assembly GCA_025055355.1. Classification (GTDB taxonomy): domain Bacteria; phylum Armatimonadota; class Abditibacteriia; order Abditibacteriales; family JANWYM01; genus JANWYM01. The sequence goes on along the minus strand of JANWYM010000998.1, from coordinate 705 downwards.
TCGGGGAATTGAAACGTTTATAGCAGCATCTGCTGCCATGTTCCAAGTAAACGTTGAAAGAAGAGATGTCCCTTCGGGGAATTGAAACATGTCCTACAGACGCTTGGTGACTTCGCCCTTCCAAACGTTGAAAGAAGAGATGTCCCTTCGGGGAATTGAAACTTTCAATATCGTAATGTGGAAAGGGGGACGGACACTGCGTTGAAAGAAGAGATGTCCCTTCGGGGAATTGAAACTCGCTGGTGCGTCGCCGCTGCGTCGTTTCCGGTGCTTGCCGTTGAAAGAAGAGATGTCCCTTCGGGGAATTGAAACGAGTATCGGAGGTTGGGAGAGAACAACTGGCTAATGAGTTGAAAGAAGAGATGTCCCTTCGGGGAATTGAAACAATCCCCCATATCACGAAGTCCGCCTGCGGCGGTGTCTTCGTTGAAAGAAGAGATGTCCCTTCGGGGAATTGAAACATGTCCTCCCCCGCCCCCCAAGCGGCAGCGATAAGTCGTTGAAAGAAGAGATGTCCCTTCGGGGAATTGAAACCTATGTTGGACCCGCGTAGTTTTGCACGATATTTCCCGGTTGAAAGAAGAGATGTCCCTTCGGGGAATTGAAACCAGGATCATCTCCTCTCGCCAGTCGGGATGCGCCAGAGGTTGAAAGAAGAGATGTCCCTTCGGGGAATTGAAACAACGAACCTTCCCTTTCGGTCAA
>JANWYM010000997.1 GCA_025055355.1 Abditibacteriales bacterium | reverse complement strand
AGCGATTGGACGATGAACACCGCCCGCGCCCGCACCGTGACCCCGAGCTGGATGTACAGGTTGTCGTTGCTGAAGTGGTGGATGAGGGTGTCCTCGAGCGGCACGCCCAGATAGGCGGCGATGCCCGCCGCCAGCTCCGGGTGCGAAGAGCCGCTGAACACGCGGACATCGTCAGGGTCAATCCGCGATGGGCGGCGAGTCATATCGGTCAGAGGCGAAACGTCAAAGGATAGAAGCGAGCGCTCCGTCTGATCCGCTTCACGTATCACGGTTCATCCCTCATATGCTGTTCAGGGCCTCCACCACCAGGGCAGCGCCCTGGCCGCCGGCGGCGCACAGCGTCGCCAGGCCGTACCGGGCCGGGGTCTTGCCCTCCCGGTTGCGGCGTTTCATCTCATGCACCAGCGTCACCACGATGCGACAGCCGGAAGAGCCGACCGGATGGCCGAGGGCAATCGCGCCGCCGTTGACGTTGACCTTGTTCCAGTCCCAGCCGAGCACGCGGCCCACTGCCAGCACCTGCGCGGCGAAGGCCTCGTTGATCTCGATGAGGTCAATCTGCTCGAGCTTGAGGCCGGCCTTTTCCAGTGCCTTGGGGACGGCGCCGGCCGGGGCAATGCCCATGCGATGCGGCTCCACGCCGGCATAGCCGTAAGAGACAATGCGGGCCAGCGGCGTGTAACCGAGTTCCTTTGCCTTCTCCGCCGACATGATCAGCATGGCGCTCGCGCCATCGCTGATGCCGCAGGAGTTGGCCGGCGTCACCGTACCGCCCTCACGCTTGAAGATGGTGGGATAGAGCGCCGCCTTCTGCACCGTCAGGCCGGGGTTGATGGTCTCGTCCTGAATGATTTTCTCTTTGACGACCTCCTGGCCGGCGGCCTTCT
>JANWYM010000996.1 GCA_025055355.1 Abditibacteriales bacterium | reverse complement strand
GACGCGCGATTCCGTCTGCGCGCGCATCGCGCCAGGCGCGCTCCATGTATTCGAGCGAGGGCGCGAGGATGATGCCGGAGGCGAGATGCGGCCCGGGCTCCGGCAGGCAGGCGAAGCGCGGTGCGCGCGAAAGCGCGACGTTCATGCGAAAGCTCGCCGAGCCGCAGCGGTAGCGCTCGATGCGCGCGACGAACTCGGGCGCGAGCGCCGCGCGATCGACGAGCTGCAGGAAAAGCCGCTTCGGATCGACGTTCGCGACGATCGCGCGCGCGGCGAATTCGCGCCCGTCGGCGAGCTGCACGCAGCCGCGCGCGATGCGCGCGACCGGCGCCTCGCACTCGATCTCGACGCCGAGCCGCCGCGCCTCGCGCACGAGCGCCTCGGCAAGCGCCCCCATGCCGCCCGCGACGTGGCCCCAGGCGCCGCGCCGCCCGTTCACCTCGCCGAAGGCGTGGTGCAGCAGCACGTAGCCGGTGCCCGGCTGCGCCGGGCTCGCGTAATTGCCGACCACCGCGTCGAAACCGAACACCGCCTTGATCGGTTCCGACTCGAACCAATGGTCGAGAAAATCGGCGGCGCTGCCGAAAAAAAGGGCGAGGAGGTCGCGCCGCGCCTCCATGTCGAGGCGGCGCAGCCGCCCGGCGGCGCGCAACGCGCGAACCGCGTCGGCGAGTCCTCCGCCGACGTTCGGCGGGGTCTCGAGCGCGAGCGCCCGCAGCGCGTCCGCGACGCGGCCGAGCGCGTCGTAGTACGCCGGTAACCGCTCGGCGTCGCGCGCGGAAAAGCGCGCAAGTTCCCGCTGCGTCGCGGAAACGTCGGGCCCCACGCGCAGGAAGCCGTCTTCGAGCGGCAGGAAGTTCGCGATCGGCCGCTCGAGGATGCGCAGGCCGTG
>JANWYM010000995.1 GCA_025055355.1 Abditibacteriales bacterium | reverse complement strand
AACACTCCCACGGATAAGATTTTGCTTTCCTATCCGTGTTAGTGGTATCCGTGGGACATTCTCGAAGGAGCCATTCTTTGGAGGAGTAACCTCCCTCGACCCCTCCTTGTCAAGGAGGGGAGAGTTTGCGGATAGGCTCTAAGGAGTTATTCATGGACTTCATGAACTCCTGAACTCATGAACTCAACTGAAGGTTTTCCCACGCCGCGACCGCCCGCTCCCAAAATACCACTTGTCCATCCTGCACCACCGCCACCTGCTGGGCTTGTGCCGCCTCCTGCCCCTGTTGTGTCGCTCCCTCGCCAGCAACCACCGGCACCGCATGATACCCTGCCTTCCGCAGCAACCCCGCTCGCCGCACCGCTCGCTCTACATCGCTCTGGTCCACCACTCCCGACACCTCCACCGCCAGCCACACCTCAGGTTCCCCGGGAGCGCGGCGCACTCGTCCGTTGACCAGCAAGTCAAGTAGCAGTAAGTCCTGGAACTCCTCTGGGGTCAGAGCGGTTTCGAGCATATCTTCCAAGGTATGCACCTCCACGACCCTGACGCGGCGCAAGAGCCGTCCAAAATATGCCCCCGCCCGCTCGGCATAAATCCTCTCCAGCACCCATCCCTTGAGTCCACCGACGGTATCCGTAAGACGTTGCAACCCCTCCGTCAGGACGCGCACCTGTTCAGCAAGACGTCGTTGCTCCTCTGCCAACGCCTCCAGGCGCGCCTCCGTCCGCTGCTGCGCCTCCGCCAGTGCATCCACCCGCGCCGTCAACGCCTCTAAGCGCGCCTCGGTGCGCCGCTGTGCCTCTACCAGTGCATCCACTCGCGCCTCGGTGCGCCGCTGAGCTTCTGCCAACGCCTCTAAACGCGCCTCGGTGCGCCGCTGTGCCTCCGCCAGTGCCTCCACTC
>JANWYM010000994.1 GCA_025055355.1 Abditibacteriales bacterium | reverse complement strand
AAACGAAGCGAAAGGGATGCAAACGCAAAGTGATTCTTTCTCCTCCTTCGGACCTGGGGGCGCAGGTCGCCAGCGCGTCATGGCATTACAGGCATCAGATAGCCCGCCCGCAACGTGCGCCCCAGCCGCTCATGTCATCAAACGCCAAACACCTCTCGCGCATACGCCCGCGCCAGACGTTCGTTCTCGACCAGCGAACGGGTGATTTGCGTCTGCGGTTCATAGGCGAGTTCGACGATGAGCGGACCGCGATAACCGATGGCGTCCAACGCGGTTTTGACCTGACGGTAATCAATGTCGCCATCGCCGAGCGTCTCGCTCCACACGCCGTTGACCGAGTTGCGGATGTGCAAGCTCCTCGTCCGCCCAGCCGTCTCACGCAAAATCCTAACCGGGTCCTGCCCGCCGCGCCAGACCCAATGAAAGTCAATGCAGAAACCGACGAGATGAGGGTCGGTATTGGCCAGATTGGCACGATGCTCGCGGGCATCGTTGCGCATTTCCGGGGCGTGAAAGTGGACGACCAAACTCATCCCCAAGCCATTCAACGCCTGCGCCAGACGGTTGAGGAACTCCCCCTGCACTTTGAGTTCATCATCCGTCTTCTCGCGCCCGATGGGGTCGGGGTTGACGTTGAGCATGGGGCAACCGAGGTCGCGCGCTCGCTTCGCAAACTCCAACGTTTCCGCGACGGTTTGCTCCGCCGCCGCGCGTTCGTGATACGCGCCGCCGTGATACATGCTGACCAACCGCAAGCCATGCTTCATCAGCAGTTCGCCCGTCTGCGCCGCTTGCCCCGGCGTCGCGCACCATTTCAACCAACCTTCAATCGCCTCAAAGCCCGCCGCTCGCACCTCGCCAAACGCCTCGTCGAGATGCTCATCCAAGTTCTTCTGCTCTCGCGCATACATCTGCA
>JANWYM010000993.1 GCA_025055355.1 Abditibacteriales bacterium | reverse complement strand
CGTCATGGCTGCGCTCGTCGCCGTCGTGCCCGCGCTGCGTTCGGAAGCCGACGTGCCGGTGGCGTCATTGTCGCTCACCCTCTTGGCTGTTTTCATCAGCGGCTTCGTTTGGACGTGGGGCGCGACGGCACTCGCGCTACGCGGGTCGCTCATGCAAGCGCTGCGAAACGAATGAACAGAGAACAGTGTCAATCGTCTGTGATACCACTACTGTAGAAGGAGGTATTTGATGTCTTCCAAAACTGTCACCGCATCCGCGACGGCGTCGCGGGTGGCTTTGGCTGTTGGCATCGGATTCGTCGTCACGGGTCTCACGGTCATCATGGCTCTGGCGCAACAAAGCAACGTCGGCGACTGGCCGCAGTGGCGCGGACCGGAGCGCACGGGCATTTCCCCAGAGACGGGTTTGCTCAAGAGTTGGTCAGCGGAAGGTCCGAAGTTGCTCTGGAAAGCGGAAGGACTGGGCAACGGCATCGGCACAGTGGCGGTGGTTAGAGGACGGGTTTACGGGATGAGTTTGCGGGGCGAGGAGGAAGTCGTGTGGGCGCTGGAGGCGGCGACGGGCAAAGAGGTCTGGTGCGTTCCCATCACGAAGCCCTCTCAACCCAACCCTGGGCGACGCGGGGCGGGTCCGCGCTCAACGCCGACCGTGGACGGCGACCGCCTCTACGCGTTGGGCGTCAACGGCGAACTGGCGTGCCTTGACATCGCCACAGGCAAAATCCGCTGGCAGAAGAACCTCGTGCGCGACTTCGGTGGCAGTATGCCGAACTGGGGCTATGCGGAGTCGCCGCTGGTGGACGGCGAGAAAGTCGTCGTCACGCCCGGCGGGCGGCAAGCGACTCTCGCCGCGCTTCATAAGATGACGGGCGAGACCCTCTGGCAAGCGCACGTCCCTGAAGGCGGAGGAGCAGCCTAC
>JANWYM010000992.1 GCA_025055355.1 Abditibacteriales bacterium | reverse complement strand
GCAGTTGAGGCTTCTGCGTGTCTTCGGTATAAGTAAAGCGATGCGAGCAGGTAGAAGAATTACCTGCAGCATCCCAGGCCGTATAATAGCGGTCAATGAAGCGCACGCCGTCGTACGGGCAGTGCGTCAGGTCGTTGTCGTAATCGCTGAAGATGACGCCCAGACCCTTACCATGCGCGGTGTCGAAACCGAATTGCTTCGTCGCGTCCACGAATCGCCCGTTGCCGAGGTTGCGGTAAAATATGCCCTTCTGGGCGTCGTAGAAGCGCGGTCCGCAACTGGACTGCACGCCGCGATAGGTGCAGAACTGAATGCTCTTCTCGTTGAACTCCACGTAACTGGTCACGTAGAGGTCGAGCAGCCCATCGTGGTCGGCGTCAGCGAACGCCGCGCTGCTCGTCCAGTTGCGGTTGATGATGCCCGCCTGTTTTGTGACCTCCGTGAAAATTGTCGCCCCTTTGCCCGCGTTGTTACGGTAGAGGGCACAATCGCCGTAGCCTGTCACGAACAAATCGGGATAGCCGTCATTATCGTAATCACCGACGGCGCAGCCCATCCAGTCCAACTTGCGTGTGATGCCCGACTGCGCCGTGACGTTCTCAAACGTGCCGTCGCCTTTGTTGCGAAACAGTGCGCTGGTCGGCTGACCGACGAGGAACACATCCAACCAGCCATCGTTATCGTAATCCAAAAACGCGCAACCGCAGCCCAACGTTTCCATGATATTCAGCGGCGACTTACCGTGATGGCTCAGGGCGAAGTCAATCCCCGCCTGCTTCGCCACGTCCACGAAAACGTCGTTGGCACGCTGAGACGTTGGCACGTTGGCATGTGGCGCAGTAGGCCTGACCTGAGACTTGCCGCAGCCGCCCCCCAGCAGGACGGACAGCGCTGAAAAAATCACCCAACTTCCCCATCGCCCAATTTCC
>JANWYM010000991.1 GCA_025055355.1 Abditibacteriales bacterium | reverse complement strand
CGTGCTAACGTTCCAACGTGCTAACGTGCTAACGTTCCAACGTGCCAACGTTCCAACGTGCCAACGTTCCAACGTGCTAACGTGCTAACGTGCTAACGTGCTAACGCTGCGGTGCGCTACGGCATCATTTCGGACATTCACGGTAACCTCGAAGCCCTCGAGGTCGTTCTGCGGAAGTTAGACGGCTGCGACCGCTGGATTTGTTTGGGCGACATTGTCGGCTACGGTCCGAACCCGAACGAGTGCTGCGAGCGCGTGCGGGCGTTGAACGCCTTGTGCGTGCAGGGCAATCATGACCTCGCGGCGTTGGGGCAGTATGACCTCTCGTGGTTCAACGACTGGGCGGCAGCGGCGATTCTGTGGACGCAGAAGCAATTGACGGCGGCAAATCGGGCGTTCCTGCAAAACGTTCCAGCGATGCAGGTCATCAACGACGAAAACTTCCCCTTCACCCTCGTTCACGGCTCGCCGCGTGACCCCACCGAGGAATATATCTCCTCGGCGCAGGAAGCCGACGCGATATTTGAGCGGCTGACGACGCCGTTGTGTTTGGTGGGGCATACACACGTTGCCGAGTGCTACGTGAGAGCCAAAGACGCGCTCACCTGTGAGCGCAGGGGCATGAACGCGGGCGGTCTGATTCCGCTGAAAAAGCATCATCACTACATCATCAACTGCGGCTCCGTCGGGCAACCCCGCGACCGCAATCCGCAGACGAGTTGCGGGCTGCTGGACACGCAAGCGCGCCGTGTGGAGATTTTTCGTCTGGACTACCCGATAGAAGCCACGCAGCGCAAGATGCGCGCGGCGGGACTGCCTGACCTTCTATGGCAGCGGTTGGAATGGGGGATGTAAACTAAACTTCAAAGTCACAATTGGCTCGCCCCCCGCCGACGCCAGGTCAGCGGGAGGGCAGGCAAACCAATTGGGGGGCA
>JANWYM010000990.1 GCA_025055355.1 Abditibacteriales bacterium | reverse complement strand
ATCTTGAGGGCGCCCACGGGGGGGCGCCCCTACGATGGCGCAGGCGAAGGGTTCACCGTCAAGACCCTTGAGGTTGCGTCGTATTATCGCGGCGCTGCGAATCCTTCCACTGGCGATGTTTAATGGCGGGCGCTACACCCCCGGCGGAGACCTCAAGGGTCGGGCGGGGTTCTGGGTGGAGCCATTGCGGTGCAACGGCTCTACCTGCAACCTTTCCACCTTCAACTTTCAACCTGCCCTACCACCCATACCGTTCCGGTCCCCAGGGGCGGGTGGTGACCTGTTGTTCGACCATGACCAGCGTGCGGTCGGGCAGGTCGTCGCGCAGGATGACGCCGGGACCGCAGATGCTGTAGACGCCCAGCCGGCGCCCCGGCATGATGATCGCGTTGACGCCGGTGCGGCAGAAGTCGCCGAAGTAGGCGGCGTTGGCGGCGGTCGTCGGGATTTCCGGGCGCCCGTTGATGCGCCAGACAGTCTCCCGGTCGTCGAAGCGCAGGTTGCCGCAGACCGTCGCCGCGCCAAAATCGACTGCCATGCCCGCCACGCCCCAGATTTCGCAGTAGTGGTAGCAGTAGACGGTGTCGAGCGCCACGCCGCTGAACTCGGCGCCATGCCCATAGACGCCGCGCGCGCCGAGCGATGAGTTGCCGCCGATCTGGCAGTAGTCGCGCAGCACGGTCTCGCGCCCCACCACCGCGCGCCCCTGGATGATCGCCCCGTTCAGCGCCTTCGCGCCTGCGCCAAGCCACAGGTCGCCGTCCACCACCACGCGGTTGCCGATTTCAGCGCCCGGACCGAGCGCCAGCCGCCCGTGGATGTCGGCGCCGTCGTGGACGCGCGCCGTCGGATCGATGCGGTCGCCGTCCAGCGCCGCAGCCATAGCGCCGATCACGCGCTCGTTCGCTTCGAGAATGTGCCACGGCTTGTCGAGGTCCA
>JANWYM010000098.1 GCA_025055355.1 Abditibacteriales bacterium | reverse complement strand
CTCTGGAAGGGGTGGGAGCGGGTTGAGGTTGATAGTGCCGCGTCGGTAGCCCCACTGCCCCATATCCTCGCCCCGTTCTTCGGTCAATTTGGCCACCCCCTGACGCAGCGCCTCCACGATAACGCTGTCGGCGTCTTTGCCGTTGAGGAAGTCGTAACGGTGCGGGACGGAGGATTGCTTGCCCAGCAAAGCGTGCAACAGGAAACTCGGCACGGCGCGGCGGAAGTCGGAGGAACGGCTGAGGTCGCCGAGGTCGTCCGCGAACACCAGGTTGCTCATTGCCGCCAGCCAAGCGTCGTAAATCGTCTTACCGACTTCGCCACCTCTGCCGTGATGGTTCCACTCGCGCAAGTATCGCACCGCCTCTTTGAGGCGCCTGAGGTCGCTACTATCCCCATCTCCCCATTTGCCCGTTTCCCAATTTCCTGTTGCTCTCAGGATGAGCGGCTTGAAGTAGTCCACCGTTAAATCATACGTGCCGATGTCCTCCACGATGTCCCGCATGTCCTCAAACGTCAATTTGGGCTTCGCCTCCAGCAGTTGCTGAATGCGATGGAGACGGAAAATCGCCCCCCATACAGGGGTGTCCGAGTTGTCCCACCACATAGCGGGCTTGTTGTTCCAGTTGCAGAGGTAGCCCTGCTTGGGATTGAGGCTATGCGGGAGGTGGTTGAACTTCATCACGCCGCGCCACTCGTAGGCGCCCGTGCCGGGCACGGGCAGGCGAGGGTCGTAACCGGGGGCGCGGAGCGGATAACGTCCGCAGAACCAGTAGCCGATGTCACCGCTTTTGGTGGCGACCAGGAAGTTGTGCGCCGTCGTGAGCCGCCGCGCCCCCGCGAAAAACTCCCTCATGCTTTTGGCGCGGTTGAACACACGGAAGGCATGCAGGTTCTCATGCTCGCGGTTCCAGTAGGTCATCGCTTTCGCGTAGGCGACGTGGTTCTTCTCATCTATCTCCAGCACCGGACCGTGCACCGTGCGGTAAACGTCCAACCTCACATCCGCCTGCCCGCGCACCTTGATGACCTCGACGCGATGCTCCATGTCGCGCCACTTGCCCTTGTGCCAGTATTGACGCGGGTTGTCGGGGTTCAATTTCTCGACGAAAATATCCTCACAGTCCATCACCGCCGTGGTGGTCGTCCACGCGAGGTGGTCGTTGTAGCCGATGAGGACCCCGGGCACGCCCGCGAAGCCCATGCCGATGACGTTGAAGCGGGGGCAGGACAGATGCACCTCATGGGCAATCTGGGGCGTCATGAAGCCCATCTGCGGACCGCCCACCAGCATCGCCTTCCCGCTCGCCGACTTCTTCGGCGCCACCACCCAACCGTAGCTGCCCCACTGTGTCGGCAGCCCCTCGCGCCGGGCTAACGCCATGGAGGCGTGCCAGTCGGCGAGAGCGATGGCGCGGTCAAGCGCAGCGCTGTCAAAGGATTGCGGTAACGGATTCAGCCGATTGCCTTTGCTCCTACTGCCGTATAATCCGTTTAATCCGCCACCGAAATCCGTTGACCGTTTTTTGTCGTTTGGCACTGTGACCGGCGACGCCGGGTCGTTCCGGAAGAAGAGGTCGTCAAAAATCTTCTTCGCCGTTTGCTCGCCGTGTTGCGCCTTGAGTTGTTCGAGGAGGCGCAGGTTGCGCAACTCGCCACCGCCGCCGCCGCCGAAGCGCCGCGCCATCATCTGGATAATCGCCAGCGTGTCCGTCGGCTGCCACGGCTGCCATTTTAAGCCGGTGAACATCATCGCCATTCTCATCTCGGCGGGGAGTCGTCCTTTCTCCGTCGCCTCCTGCGCCCACGCGTTGACCCCATCGGCGTAGGCTTGCAGCATGAGTTGGGCGTCGGCGGGCAGCGCGGCAAACTGCTTCTGTCGCTCGGCATCGGTGTAGCCCTGAATCCGCACCTCCCTGTCGGCGTCCACGCCGCTCGCGCCCAACGCCTCCGCCGTCGTCCCCTTTGCGGCGCGGCGATACTTCTCCATCTGGAACAAGCGGTCCTGCGCAATCGCATACCCATTGGCGAAGAACAGCCCCCGCTCCGTTTTGGCGTAAATGTGCGGCACGCCGAAGTCGTCGCGCACAATGAGAACCTCCTCGCCAGCCACGTTCAACGTTTGACGTTTGGGCAGTCCAACGGAAAGGGACGGAGAAATGAAGATGAGACAGAGCCAGCCAGCAATGACGGTTCGATACATTCGGTTGTGCTCCCCTTAGGTTTCGTAGCACAGCCCCCCGAGGGCATCAAGTTCTTATCGGGAGCTATACTACGCTCGGTTTGCGTGCCATGCTTTCCGCAGCATGATGCATGTCACGTTGCTTTCCTGCTTGTTAGTGATAGGCAGATTATATCACAGCGGGATGGGGATGTGTCAACTGCAAAAGCGACGCAGTTACCGTCACTTTTGCAACTACACACGTCGAAGCGGGGGAGATAAAGCAGAAAGCAGGAGCGCGCATGCTCCTCGCCTGCCCGGCCATTCTGGCGATGTGCATAGGCAAAAACATCTCTGTGCTAAATTGGTCAGGAGTTACGCAGTTGCTTACACCATCTTCCCTCTCCTTCCATCACCCAGAAAACTTCGCCCACCTCACTGTCGAATGAGTTCAGCGCTCACTTGTGAAACTCCGAGAGGACGCCCACCAACTGCTTCCTCAATTTTATCAACCGTTCCGCCGAGTGTTGAGCGACTAAACGCTCATAGGGGTAAGGGCTTGGACTATCGCCATAGCGGGTGTGAGTGTTCGTTTTCAGGAAGGCGTCAATCGCGCTTTTGGCTTGGGATAAAATCTTGCTTGCCTTTTGAGCAACCTTACCGTTGCCTTGAGCCAACCTTTCAACTGCCAACAAATATCGCCAATCGTTGATGCCTTCACGAACCGCTTCCCAGTTAAGCGTTGGGGCACAAAAGGTTTTGCCGACTGGGAAGGTGTAGCACCAATCGTGCGACGCAGCATCACGCTCGTCCAAAGGATTGCCTTCTCCCCACTGATAGGCCCACTGGAAAACCCCTTGCGCCTTTGTTGCCCAAGCATAAACGCCGAAGAAGAACCTGTCGGCAGCAGGGTTCGGGTCGCATGTGCTACCGCCGTTGTAAAGGGCAAAAACATCGCCAGACGCTTTTGTGTGGCGAATGAGTTCATCGTTGACAAAACCAGCGCCGTAAACTCGGACATCCAGCCCATCGTCCAACCGCTCGGCTTCTCTCTGGTCAGTTGTCATCGCCACCTTCCCGCCCGCTTCACGCACGATGCCAACCCACCTTTCGGCGTCCTTCAAGAGTTCCTCCGTTGCAAAAGCCTCATCCACTGGCATAAAAAACACCTCAACACCAAATTGCCGTGCCAGTTCCCTCACTTGCCTCACATAAGCCCCGTAGCCCTGCGGATGAAATCGGTCCCCATGAGTGCAGATGTAAAGCGGTCGGCTAAAAAACTCGCGATAGGCTTTCAAAAACTCCGTCAACGCTTCATCTCGCCACTCCCATCGTTCATGGACTCGCTCGTGCCAGAGCATGCGGAAGGTGTAGATGAAGACGCTGCTCATCCCATGCGCTTTCATATCGGCGAGGTGCCTTCGCCAACGCCTCGTCAGCTCATCATCGGAACAAGACAGGCTCATCGTCGCGTTGTAAAACATCCCAATGTCAGCATTAACTTCTGGCAGAGTGAACGGCAAAACCCTCAAGTGGATGGGCATCGAAAGAGTTCGCCTGTCACTGAAAACCCGCAAAGTCGCTTTGTAGTTCCTGCTGGCAGCGTTTTTGGGAACGGCAATTTGGACCCAAGCCAACCCTATGCCCTCCAGCGAAGTGCGACCTTCCCGTCGCTCCTCAAGCCACTTTGCAGGCGAAAGCCAAAAGTCCCATCTTTGCGTCCCCGCCGTCCTGACCCAACCGGCGACGCCAACAAAGAGGCGAAGCCAAGACGCGGGCATGTCGCCTTCAACCGTGAACTTGAAAGGCTTCTCAGGCTCAAGAAGGACAAGCGCACCGCAAGAAACGGTTTCCCCCTTTGACGCCATCAACCGAGGAGTTTCGTTGGCTTTCAGCAACCGCATGTCAGGGCAAACTTGAGCCGCTGCGATGGGAAACAAAGAAGGCGCCTTCACCTCCGGAAGTTTCGTGGCAATGGGGTTGACAGTTGCATCCATCCGTTGCTGATGCTCTTCCATTAACACCAAAAGCGAATTCGCTTGAGGACGATCGGCGGATGTGACTGCAATCGCGAGGATGCTGACCGACGGCGCTTTCTCACCAACAGGGATGGGCTTGCAAGCAGGTTCAAAAGTTACGTCAACCCATTTTCCGTTTGAGTTGATTTGCCAGCGAGAGAGCGAGGGCGTGATAGGGAAAACCCGTTGGGCTAAGAGTTTACCGTCGGCTTGGATGTTTAGCGGGATCCTGGCTCCCCCATCGCCACCAAACCAGATGTGCAAAAAGTATTGTCCTCTCGGCAACGCCAGCCTGAGTGTTTCGGGTTTCGGTTCGTCCAATGGCACTTGCAGCACAACCATACCTGAAGGCAAAAGTCCGTCCTGCCTTTGTTCCAGCAAGTTACCCGAGAGCCATCCGTAAAGCCTCCCTTGTTGCCAAACCACATCGGACGTCATTGGCAAAGCCAACTCATCGCCTGTGACAGGCCTTGGCACAAAAAGCCACTCGCCCACCGCGCTCATCTTGCGCCAACGGTGGTCAATTTCGTCGTCGGAAATGGCTTTCAGTTCCTCAAGCCACAAGTCATCGAAGAAGGCTTGACTGAAACCGTGAAGGACGCAGGCAGCAATCAGAAATGAAGTCTTTTCGGGCAAAGTCAGTGTTGCAGTTAGTTGCATCCATCCCCTCGTTCCGTTGACGCGTGACGAATCGCTGAAAAGCAGCCTTCTGCCTTGCTCATCGTAGGCGCTGAGCGAGATGTAAGCGCCACTGCCTTTGTGCACTCCAACCGTGCGAACCCAACCTGTGAGGCGATAGGTTGCACCTACCTTGACAGAATCAACTCGTTGGCGCCATTGATACCAGTCAATCGCTGCCCCTTCGTCAACCGTGATGGAGGCGCACCAATTTCCCGAACGGCTCGCGCTTGCCCGCAAGAAATGGACCCCCTTCGCTCCAGCGCCATAAAAAACCCAGCCGCCTTCCGCCTCAAAACACGCATTCGTCAAGAGAGCGGCTCTTCCGTCGTCAGCAAACGTCCAAACCGTTTGGACTAACGCGACCGCGAGCGATAGACACAGCCCCCACCCCATCCCTTGCATCCTTAGTCACCTCCACGCTCTTTCACTTTGACTCCGAGTGCCCTCACGATTTGTCTCTGAGATGCCGATGCAACCTGTCCGCAAAAGTCAACTCGGCACATCGCCCCTATTTTGACGGCACTTCTCCCCGTTGCGTGCCTCACGACGGACCTTTTTGAATCATGCTTACGGCTTTGAGCAGTTCGCGCCTGAGTTGATTCGTCGTCAGCGGCGAGTGGAGGTTGACGATGCTGCGCCAACGGTCAATTTCGCTTGAGACCTCACCCAGGTGAAGCAAGGCATCGGCTTTTTCATAAACGATGGCTTGCATTTTGACCGCCTTCAGCTGCCTTATCGCCCAATGGAGCAGGCAAGCCTCACGATAGCCATCCCGCAACCCCCAAAAAGTCGGTCCGAAACGGAAGTCGCCGCCTTCATACCACATAATTTTCTCGCTGGGCTGCCACCGCGGAACTATGGGCCAATGCAGGCAGCAGGAGCAACTGAGCGCCAAATCAATACTGCAACCAGAGGGAAGCGCTGTTAGCAAATGCGGGTTTAAGTCCAGCCTCGGCAAGCACCTGAACGGGGTCAGGAAGCGCCGCTTCAACGGCACGTTCAATTTGCCCATGCGGCAAACGAAAAGGCTACTACCCAACACCAACACTGTCCCATCGGCATATTGCACGGCTTGGCGAATCGGCTGGCCCACATACTTGCGAGCCGTCACTGCACCGTCGGAAGCGATCAGCAACAAATAGCCACTGTCCCAACAAGCGAGAACGGCTACATTCTCATAGGGCTTAAAAGTTGGAGAGATTTCGGGTGAGCGCTTCAAAAGCCACAGCCCAATTGGACGAGCACCACAGTGGATTCGCCACCGCTCCCTGTTGTTCAAATCCACGCATCGGATTTGACCCGATGAACCATCCACGCCCAGAACGACCGCCTTCCCGTTGCCGATCGGAAGGGGCAAAATCGCAGTCAAGGAAGCAGGATGAGACCAAGAGACAAGGTCTCCAACCCCCAAACGCCAAGGTATGCCGCTGGCACCACGAGACCCCCGATCATCGCAAACGAGACAACTGCTGTGAATTGAAGGGTCCTCCGTGCCGAAAAGCACTTCCGACCTGCCATCGCCATTTAAATCCGTTAGGTGGATTGTAGCAGGCGTCCCCCATTCCGCTCGGCATCGCCACAAAATCTCACCTTCATCGCTTAGGCAATAAATGTGGTTATCGCTTACACCCACCACGACTTCATCCCGTCCGTCGCCATTTAAGTCGCCACATTCAATGGCGCGAACCATAGAGCGACCGTGAGTCCAGCTGATGAGGTGAACTGTGGTTTGGAGCAGTGAAACTGCCATCGGAAGAAGCGGTCAACCAAAGCCAATCCCTCTTTGGCTTCTGGTAAGTGAAAATAGCGAGCATGGATGAAATTGTCCAAAGCAGCCCGCGTGGCGTGATTGTCGCGGGGATCATTGCTTCGTGTTCCCGCTAAGAAGCCATCAAACTTAATGCCTTCACTGCTCAGGAAAACCTCAAGGATGTGGTTTACCGCCTTCTTTCGGTCATCCAAAGACCAAATGGTGTGGTGCTCAGTCAGGAAGTAAGGGAGCGTGATGTGGTGCATGAAACCGTGACTGCCCGAACAGCCACGAGCCGAGTTGTGTTCCAGATAGCGAAGGAAACGGCGACGAAACTCAACGAGAAACCCCTCCCGTCCAGTGAACAAATAGCCCAAGCCAAGATGTGAACTTTGAACTTGTAGATCCCACGTGTTGTCTTCATGACGCCACTGAAATGTAGGTTCAAGTAGTGGGTTCAAAAAGCGAGCGTATATTGGCTCAAGTTCGCCGAGTTTCACCGGGTGAAGGTAGGGCAAATTACTATCTGCTGACATTTTGTCCAATGCACTCAAAAAAGCCTTGATGGCCCGCTTGGCATCTCGGTCATCGCTGTATGCGACGCGTATTACATCGTTACCAGGAGCATACGGGTCAACGATGGTTCGCAAAGCGTAACCACCCCGAGAAGGCCATGCTGCGTCAGTCCAGTCATACATTTCGTAATAGAGCCGACGCACTATGCGGTTGTTCCACGCATGACCCAAAGCCACCACGCCACCACGCCGAAGCAAATCTGGAGGGTCGGCATCTTGCATAGCACGCTCAACTGTTGCACCATACTGACGAAGCGCTCGTTCAACCTCGTTCACCAACTTCGCGTCCGTCCGTTCCGGCGGAACCAGCGTGACGATTGCTCCCCTAATTGGCGTGTCCCCACGAATATACCTTGGTTCAACCCGCTGCACCCTAACTGTTTGGTTCGCGTTGACGAAGCCGAAAAGCAATTCCGCTAATAGCATAGCCAACACAAGACATCCCCCCTTGCTACCTTTCGCTTCTCCTCACTTTGAATGTCTCGCCAGCAACTTTGTCTGCCAGTAGCACCAACCCCTTCGTCTTCTCAATGTCCACTTTGTAATCGCCAAAACCAACGACGCCGTAAAAGGCGATACCTGGCATTTGAGGATAGCGTTTCGCCAAATCTTGCACTTGCCTTGTCAACTCCTCTGCGGTCATGCGATTGCCGTGCTTATCTGGTGTTGGCGAAACCATACCGACGCAAATGACAGTTTTGTGCAGCACGCCTTCCGCCTTCATCAACTCAACCCGCCTCAGAACTCCATCCCACGAAATTGCCCACTCAGGATGATTGGGCACGAAAGTGTAGCCTTGAATGATGGCAAGGTCAATGGCTCCCTCTTTGACGAGTGAACGAAAAACGGGCGTCGGCTCGGTAACCCAAACGGCGATGAAAAATTTGGGGAATTGAGCCTTGACCCTGCGCAGCGCCTCGGCAATCATCGGAACATACGGATGGTCATCGCCGACGTTCCACTCGTCCATCGCAATTCCTGCGTAACCTTGTTGAGCATGAGAGCCGTAGTAGCCAACGAAGCGCTCCACATCCCAATCCTTAGCCTCGCCGTAAAGGTTTGGACCGTAAACCCACATCAGCGAAGTGATGCCACGATGGTGGTTTTCAAAAGCCCATCGGATGTTGCCGACGGAAGCGTCAATGTTGCAGTGACGCAAGTCGTCAAGGAACGGGCATTGATACCAGATGATGAAAGGTGACTTGGGCATTCGGAGCAGTTGCGACGGATGAACGATTGGTTGCGCCTTCGACAACTTTCTGCCTTTCGGTGGCGACTCCATTTCAACGACGAGTTTGGGATGAAGCTTTGCATCAGGATGCTCTTTCGTTGCGAACCCGACCCTGGCTGGGCTGTTTGTCAAGTCGCCCCAGTTGTTCATCGGTTCATCGGCTTGCAAAAGGAAACCGCTCAAAGCAACTTTGCCCTCGTGGTGGTTGCGAACTGCTTCGGTCACATCCCAACGACACCAAACGCCACTTTGGGTTACCGCGTGCGTGTCCAGAACTTTCCAGATGGTTTTGTAAATTTCGCCACCTGACCAACGCTCTTTTTCGTTGCGCATTTGGAAGTTGGCGCTTGTTTCGTCCCAAATGTCGTAAGGAGGCAAACTGGCGACCCTAACCTTCATTGGCTCAGGCGCCTTGCCCGCTGTCAATTCCTTGAACTCGGCGACGTAAAGTTCCAAAGTCGCCTTTTTGACTTGCAAGTTTTTGGGCAATTGGCTTAGGTCAAACTGAACGAGCACTTGTTGGACATCCCACCAAACAAGTTGAGCGACCCAAACAGTTGGCGATTTGCCCTCTTGGTCTTGCGGTTTCAAACCGCCCTTGAAATCGCCCGTCGTCACGCCTTTATCGGTGACAGGTTTGAGAACCACAACCTTTGACGGACTGCGCTGCTTTTCGGCACCAGCGATGCTGTAAGTTGACAAGCCGAGTGTGAGAAGAGAGGCTGTCACGAAAGGCATCAGGACCACACAGTTTTGTCCCATATCTTTCCCTCCCCGCCGCAGGAAAACGTCATAGCGAGCGGAGCGAAGGGGATGGCTTCGCTTCGCTCGCCATGACGGGCATTTTCGAGGGCAAGGGCAAACGCAAAAGTTGAGTTCAACGATACCCAATAATACGGCGCCTTCCCTTCTTTCCCTGCCGTGGTAGCCTTCAAACGCCAGTTGGTGTCATCAGGTTGATGAGAACAACGCTCCTGCGACGCCTTCATCCCTTTAGCCCCACTTCAACGGCGACATCTTTCGGCACAACAAAGAGGATTTTGCTTATGCGGGCAGAGCCCCCTTGGCCTTTCTTGGGCACCAGAACAAGCCGATATTTGCCCTCACGGTCAAATGTGAACTCCCATGCGTGAACCTTCTCCTCCTCGGCAGTCACAGGGCGCTCATGCACAATCTTACCGCTCTCATCCTCAATGCGCAAAATCAACTCGTTGCCGAAAAAGGAGGCGCAAGCGTAAACGACGTACTTGCCAGCGCGCTCAACCTGGACCGTCCAAGTGATTGAATGCTCTGCTTCGCCCTTCGGGTCATACCATTCCCAAGCATTGTGTTGCTCCTTCGTTGGGTGCCACATCGTCTTTCGCTCAATGCCGTAACAGCCTGCCGCTTGCGATGGGACGGCGAACCTCCCAAAAAGCAATGGGATTTTGCGGAGCAAATTTGCTTGCTCGCCACGCTCTTGCTCCTCCCGCTGCATCGCCCGGAGGAAAGTTTCAGCCCTTGACAACCTCACTTGCTCATATCGGCGCTTCAAACTCGTGGGCGAGTTGTTGTCGGGGCAAAGCAGCAAGAGAGAGGCTGTTTCAAGTTTCGGCAAGGTAATACGCAATCGGTCGCCCGCAACTTTGCAGGTCAATGGCTCAAATTCACCTTCGCCAACCCGGAAGGCGAATTTCAGTGGCAGCCACGTTGGGATGCTGATTTCCAGTTCAGCAGGTGAGATAGTTTGCTTGACGAACCTGTCTTTCAAAGATTGCCCCTTCTCGTTGACACAAACTACCAAAACGGCATCGGGCGCAATTAAGGCACGAGCGAAAACCCCATCCGTTAGCGATTTAGCGATGTCAAGCGGGTAGGAACAAGCAACGACTGGCGCAACCAACTCAACTTGGCGGTTGACTTTGCCAATTTCAGCCCAAACGTCGGGATGGTCTGTTGCGCCCCAAAAGATTCGCTCAGGGTAACGCTCCGTGCAGTGAATGTAGGCAATCAACCCCTTTGCGCCACCTGCAAGGGCGTAGTGCATCATAATGCGAACCTCTTCAGGAAAAGGCATTCTCGGAAACTTGCCCTCGGTCGGTTTGCCGATGGACTCGATCCACATCGCCTGATAAGTGATGGTCAGCATGTTGGGCGCGCAAGCGAAGCGTGCAGTTTCAGCAACTTCAAAAACTTGGCGCATCTCCGAGCCAACAAGCAGCGCGTAAGGGTCAGTATTGTGGACATCGGCAATGCGACCGTAAATGAACCAGTTGGCTGGTTTGTAGGTCAGGTTGACAGTGAGAAAGGTCAAAGCCGATGGGTCTTGACGGTAGCATGCCTCATCACGTCGAACCATTTCCATCGCATAAGCGCCAACGCGCTTCTCGGT
>JANWYM010000989.1 GCA_025055355.1 Abditibacteriales bacterium | reverse complement strand
ATCCCATTCTCCTTCGATGAGAGTCAGACCCATTGTATCAAAGTCCCGGTACTTGGCGCGAGCGAAGTCTTGGGCAATTTGCAAGCAGTCCTCTCGGGAACGCGAGCCACGAGGATTATCTAAAGGCACATTAGATCTGTTCTCATTCTCATATAGTGCAGAGACCACCTCACCGGTGCGTGCATCCACATCGTAATTGTCGCCCCGTAACGATTCGAGTTCATACCACGACCGATGGCTCCACGCTGGTCCGCTGATGTCCTGGTCCAACTCTGGCTCCCCTTTGAACTGCAAGTTTGGGTCGTTCTCAAAGGCGCGCACAGCGGCTTTCGCCTGCTCTGGGGAGATCAGTTGCTGCGCCCCGGCTTGTCCCCCCACCGAAACCAAACAAAGAAATACGCTGACCAGAATGCGCTTCATCGCTATCACTTCTCTTTTCTCCTATCGTCCATACCCTGGCGGGTAAATGACCGTTCCTCCTCCCCATACTTTCGCTCTCATTACGGCGTTGCACTCTGCAGGATGCAGGAAGCAAGTTAACCACCCTAAGTCTTTCTGTGCCTTCGTCACTGCTTCACGCACGTTCATCCCTTTCCGGCACAAGTAGAACCAGAACCTTGCGTTAAACCGCCCGAAGACGTTGCCTTGGTATTGCAGACCCTGAAATCCCACCCCCGCGTCAGCGCCCCTGTCATAAAAGGTCTGGGCAATGGACTCATTGCGAGGACAGGGGTGCTGAGAGCACCTATCGCAGCAGTGGTAACGATTCCCATTCTCATCGGTTCCCTTCACGCAGCCTCCCGCCGTGCCGCAACCTGCGAGAAACGCCAGCCGCATCCAGGAAAGGTCCATGTTGCTGACCGTATACTTCATCTCCGTGGGGACGTCGTTAGCGCCATTGGTTATGTATCCGCCGGTCGGCATCTCCAAGACCTGCGGGTTCGCATGACCGTAAAACCCCCAAATC
>JANWYM010000988.1 GCA_025055355.1 Abditibacteriales bacterium | reverse complement strand
CAATTGGGCGTGATTACGCGAGGTTCTCTCGTCGAAGGGTTGGAGATGAAACTCCACCCAGAGGTGAGCGTAGAGGACATCAAAGCCGGGAAGTTCGTCGTTGTCGAAGGGGAAAAGAACGAGTTCTTCTCGATGATTACCGACGTGCGCCTCGACGCAACCAACCCCGACATCCTCGCCCACCCGCCCGCGCAGGACGACAACCTCATGCGTTCCGTCCTGAGCGGCACCAGCACCTACGTCACCGTCAGCCTGCGCCCGATGCTCATGCTGCCCAACCAAAACGAGGGGTTGAGTGGTTTGGTTGTTGGGTGGGTAGGCCGTTCGGAGACTGAAACCACTCAACCGCTCTCTGCCAACGGTGCAGCCGAGCCGCGCCCGGTGAAGACCATCCCTGGACATTTCTCGACCGTCTGGGAAGCCGCTGAGAGCGATGTGAGCCGCGTGTTTGGCAGCGAGGCGGCGGGCGCGAAGTATTTCAACATCGGCACGCCGCTGGACATGGAAACGCCCGTCTGCTTGAACCTTGACCGCTTCATCGAGCGCAGCAACGGCATCTTTGGCAAAACGGGAACGGGCAAGACGTTCCTGACGCGATTAGTGCTGGCAGGATTGATTCGCGCTAACCGCGCGGTCAACTTCATCTTCGACATGCACAACGAATATGGCTGGCAGTCGCAGAAGGAAACGGGCAGCGGCAAGCGCGGTTTCGTCAAAGGGCTGCGCCAACTGTTCCCCAGCAACAAAATCGCTATTTTCAGCCTCGACCCTGACTCCACGCGGCGGCGCGGCGTCAGCCCGGATGTGGAGGTAAAAATCTCCTACGACCAAATCACAGTCGAGGACATCGCCCCGCTGCAGGAGGAACTGCGGCTGAACCCGACGGCGGTGGAGTCCGCTTACCTCATCGTCTCCCGCTACGGCAAGAACTGGCTGAAAGTGCTGCTCGAACAGGATGAAACCGGCATCAAAGATTTCGCGGAGAGTTTGGGTGC
>JANWYM010000987.1 GCA_025055355.1 Abditibacteriales bacterium | reverse complement strand
GCGAGGACGAGGACGACGACGAGGATACAAGGTTGGCGGGAGGGAGAAGGATGTCTGAACAGTTGAGATGCATTGACCAGAAGATGGTCAAATCCCGTCTTTTTCTCGCTTGTCTCTTCGCCGCCCTGCTCTTCTCCGCCTGCGCCCACGCGCAAACGCCGTTCCGCCCGCGCCTGCGCGTTGACCCGGATATTTTGCCCGCTAACGGCATTTCCACCGCTACCGTCACCGTCGTCGTTTACGACTCCGCGGGCTTCCCCGTCAGCGATGGCACACCCGTGGCGTTCACGACGACGCTCGGCACGATTGAGCCACCAACCACCACGCTTCTAAGACGCACGGCGCGCGCCACCTTGCGCAGCCCCACCACACCCGGCGTTGCGCGCGTCAGCGTTACCGTCGGCTCCGGTCACGCCGAATATGAGGTCGAGTTCGTGGACAGCGAGACTTACTCCCGCTCGACCCGCTACTTCAGCGTCAGCGGCGACCGCGATACTTACATCGCCTACGGCGTGGACGCGCAGGTCATCACCACCAGCGGCAACGCTGAATGGCGTTTCGGCGCCATCACGGTGCGCACCGACTTGAAGACCGACTTCGACCTCATCGGGCAAGTCCTGTTTGCCGAAGGCACAGCGGGCGAGAACCGCGTGACTATCACCAATGGCACGCACACCCTCCAAGGCGACCGACTCATCTACCACGTTCAGCGGCGGCGCGGCACGCTGTTCGCCATCTCTCCACAGCCCCGCAAAATCGTCTTCAGTGGCATGGAGTTGAAATCTCAGGAACGACAGGAGACGACAAGCGACGACAGGACGACATCGGAAGAGGCAGACGACCCAGACATCATCACCCCGCCTGAATACACCGCGACGGGTTACTGGATTACGGCGCAGCGCATGACCATCTACCCGCAAGAAAAAATCCAGTTCCAGAAAGCCGCCATCTACCTACAAGGCAAGCGGCTGATGGCGTGGCCCCGCTACGTCCTGCCGCTCAACGGCGCGACC
>JANWYM010000986.1 GCA_025055355.1 Abditibacteriales bacterium | reverse complement strand
CCCCGTCTGGGCTAGGGTAGCGAAGCAATCCCCAGCGGGGGAGATTGCTTCGCTCCGCTCGCCATGACAGGGATTTGCGAATGATAGGCATTCTCGGAAGGGGAAGGCAAAACGCAAAATCTCAGGATAAAAGGACCCCTCGACACCGTCGCTTAGGAACCCGCAGCAGGCGGGCGCTACGGAGTGCAGGCGTGCTGCTGGCACGCCTTTGCGAGGCGCTTTCATCTGCGCTACTTCCCCTCGCAGTTTCCGCAGCACTTTTTCGGCGCAGGATTGATGCGGATGTTGCGGAAATACACGACGCCGTGGTCGCCCTGCAGGAGGATGGGACCGGGTTCGTCCTCCTTGTTGTCCAGCGCGCCCCCGGTGACGCCTTTAAGTTCGGCGTTGTCAATGATTTTCTCACCGTTGAGGATGACGGTGAGTCTTTTGCCGATGAGCGTGGCTTGGACCTTCTGCCACTCGCCGGCGGGTTTACTGGCATTCTTGGCGGGCGTAATTTGTCCGTAGATGCCGCCATTGCCGCCTGAAGAAGGCGGTCTGCCGTAGTCGTCCAAAATCTGAATTTCATACCGCCCGCGCAGATACACGCCGCTGTTGCTGCCTCTGGGGATCATGTATTCGTAGCACAACGTGAAGTCCTTGAACTTCTCCTCCGTCACCAGGTCGGTGCTGGGCGGCGTGTTGACCAGAACGCCGTTCTCCACCTTCCAGCCGTTCCGTCCACCCGCGTGCCGCAGTTTCCACCCCGTCAAGTCCTTCCCGTTGAACAGCGGCTTGCACCCCTTGCAATCCTCACATCCCTTTTGTTTGTCTTGGGTGATCGCCCACACCGCCGCGCCTACCATCAGCGCGAGACCAATGACCAACAGACCCTTGGTTCTCATACTATCACTCCTTTCACAGCGGAATTTGACACTATTATTTTACTGTGAGAGGCGCGGAAATGGGAGAGGAAACTTATCTTAGCGTCAAAAACCGCTGGGGCAGTAGGGGCGGCGCGTCCCTGCCAGCCCGATGCC
>JANWYM010000985.1 GCA_025055355.1 Abditibacteriales bacterium | reverse complement strand
GGGGGAGGGGGTCTATCGGTTCGGGGTGTCATCTGCGCCGACGGGACGGTCTACACCGCTCCCTGCGTGGTCGTCACGACGGGCACGTTTCTCAGGGGCTTGATGCACATCGGACACCAGACCCAATCGGGCGGGCGGCACGGCGAAAAAGCAGCTGAGGGGCTGAGCGACTCGCTGCGGCGTTTGGGCTTACGGTTGGGGCGGCTCAAGACAGGCACGGTGCCGCGCGTTGACAGAGATTCGCTGGACTTCTCCAAACTGGAAGTTCAGGAGTCAGAGACCCGCCCGCTATGGTTTTCGTTTGAGAACGAAGGGCAACCCGCCCGCGAGGGGCTAATTCCGTGCTTGATTTCACGAACTACTGACGCCACACGGGAGATTATTGAGAGCAATCTGCACCTTTCGGCGATGTATTCGGGGCGGATTCGCAGTGTTGGTCCGCGCTACTGTCCTTCCATCGAGGATAAGATGGTTAAGTTCCCCGACCGCCGCTATCATCCTGTCTTTTTGGAGCAGGAGGGCTGGAACACGAACTGGATTTACGTGCAGGGAACATCCAACAGCCTACCTGCGGACGTTCAACTCGCCATGCTGCGGACGATTCCGGGTTTGGAGAACGTGGTCATGTTGCGACCGGGCTATGCGGTGGAATATGACTACGTTCCGCCCGACCAGTTGAACTTCACGTTAGAGACCAAAGCGGTGCGCGGGCTGTTTTTGGCGGGGCAAATCAACGGAACGTCGGGCTATGAGGAAGCCGCTGCGCAGGGAATTTTGGCGGGCATCAACGCCGCGCTGCGGGCGAAGGGCGAGACGCCCATCACCTTGAGCCGTGAACAGGCTTATATTGGGGTTCTGGTGGACGACCTCATCACAAAAGGCACAGAAGAGCCGTATCGCATGTTGACCTGCCGCGCTGAGTTCCGCCTGATGCTACGGCAGGACAACGCCGACATGCGCCTGACGCCGATTGGACGGCAGGTCGGGTTGGTGGACGACGAGCGCTGGGCGCGGTTCTGCGAGAAGAAGCGGCTGA
>JANWYM010000984.1 GCA_025055355.1 Abditibacteriales bacterium | reverse complement strand
TCAACGCTGGGGTCCATCTCTTCGTAGAGGTAACGCGCCGCCAGTCCGCGCCCGCCGACAAATTTGCCTGCCCACTCCATGTTGAGGTCTTCCACGGAGCAAGTGCCTGTGGAGAGGTTGACTCTGAGAATTTTTCCTGTCCATCCGCCTGGAGAAGACATAGTTTGTTCCCTCCTGATGTTGTAATTTTCTGCAGGCTGAAAGCCTGCGCTACGCGATGGAAGCCTAACCGCCCGTTTTGCCGATTTCGGCAGCGATGTTGTCGTGTTGCTTGGTGTAGGGCGCGCCGTTGCCGAACGCCTCGAGATAGTTGCCGTTGATGACTTCCGCCCATGCAGGCAGCCACTCACCTGGCGTCACTTCCTCGTAAACGATGGCTGCCGTCGGGCAGGACTTGGCGCAAGCGGGGTCGCCGCTGCATAGGTCGCACTTGAACGCCTTCTGGGTGCTGGGGTTGTAGAACACTGTCCCGAACGGACAGGCAATCGTGCAGACCGCGCAGCCGACACACACCGTATCGAGGACCACCTTCGCCCCCGTGTCGACGTTAATGGCGATGGCGTTGACGGGACAGGCGGTCATGCACCACGCCTCATCACACTGAAAACACGTATAGGGGGCATACGCTGCCTGCTCGTCAAAGATCTTGACGCGAATGAGTGACCGCGACGGCTGAAACATCCCCGTCTGCACCCAGGAGCAGGCTAACTCACACTGCATACATCCCGTGCACTTCTCTGGGACGATGCGCAACTGCTTCATGCTGGCTCACCTCCTGTCAGAGTCGTCATCCTCGTCGTCGTTCTCAAGCCGTGCAACAGGCGAAGAGGAAGACGATGATTGTCGTCGGTGAAGAAATATCGAGACTTCCCAGTGGCAAGGTGCGTCGCCACGAAGACCGCTTCGCTGCGAGAACGCTGCCATTATAACGGGGGAGATGGAAAAAGTCAAGTCGAGGAAAAAAAATTCCAAAAGCGGCGCGGTTGTCATCAATGGTCTTTCCCCTCCCCTTGGGGGAGGGGTCGGGGGAGGGGAGT
>JANWYM010000983.1 GCA_025055355.1 Abditibacteriales bacterium | reverse complement strand
CGACGATCATCGCGGCTGGTTCGTGGAGGTCTACCGCGCCCTGAACAACCGCCTGCGTCGCTGGGGGCTGCCCCGCCCAGCGCATCAGACGCCGTGGGAATACGCCAGCACGTTGCGTCAGAAGAAGGAACTCCCCGACGAAACCTTGACCTCGGTCACCGCCATCACCGATAAATTTGTGGAAGCCCGTTACAGCGACCATCCCATCACCCGCGAAGACGTCCTTGTGGCGCGGGAGAAGTTGAAGCGACTCAAGAAGAAAACTTCATGACGGCACAATGGTTAATGGTTAATCAGTTGCCTCAACCATCAACCATACGCCATCTGCCATTGCGTTCCCGTTACTCTGAGTTCATCGAGCGCAAGCCAACGTTGCTGCCGGTTTACATCGTTTACGGCGAGGACGCGCTGCTGATGCGCCGCGTCGTGGATGCGCTGCTGGACGCCGCGCTGCCCGAAGCCGAGCGGGAGTTCAACCTGGACGTGCTGGACGGCACCCACGCGACCGTCGCGCACGTTATCGGGGTGGCGACGACCCCGCCCTTCCTCTCCCCCCACCGCGTCGTGTGGGTGCGCGAAGCCGAGAAGTTGAGGGAACTGGACAAATTAGCCAGCGCCCTGAACAAGGGACGACTGCCCCCGACCACGCATCTGATTTTGCAGCGTTCGCCGACCGCCGAGCGGCGCGAGGGCGAGCGGGGCATTCTGCACCCCGCCCTTGACCGCGCGGTGGACAAACTCGGCGCCCTGGTCGAATGTAGCATCAACCCGCGCGCTGAACGCGCCCAACTCATGAAGTTCATCAGCGACGAGGCGCAGCGCTGGGGCAAAAGAATCGCCCCCAGCGCCATCGCCCTCCTGACGACCCGCGCCGGACACGACTTCTTCCGCCTGACCAACGAAATCCACAAACTCGCCCACTTCGTAGGCGACGCGCCGACCATTACCAACACGCACGTTGAGCAGATGGTCGCTAAGACGGTGGAGGAGAAGGTTTTTGCCCTGACGGAGGCTATCGGCAAACGCGCCGTCGGCGAC
>JANWYM010000982.1 GCA_025055355.1 Abditibacteriales bacterium | reverse complement strand
CCTTGTCAAGGAGGGGAGTAAACCTCCCCTGACCCCTCCTTGGTAAGGAGGAGAGAGTTTTCGGAGAGGCTCTCGATGCGCGCAGCCCCCGGAGCCGCTCCGCTCCGGGGGCTGGAGGACACTGCTGCACGGGCTACGGCGCACGCTACTCCCAGTCCACTTCTGTGAAACCCACAACCGCCGACGAGCGATGATCACCCGTCCAGTAGTGCTCCCCGTCGTGCGGCGCGCCCGTCATCCAGTTCTCGATGATCATGAACTGCTGGGCGGGTTGCCCCCACGCTGCCATGTTGCGTCCACAGCGCGACGCCAGCGCGGCGGCGAGTTTCCACTCGTAATCAATGCCCTTGAAACCTAAAGCGTTCAAAGCCGCCGGCGACCGCCCGCCCGAAAACCAGCCCTTGTAATTCCCATCTACTATGCTCGGACAGCGAAACACCTGCGGGTTTTTCACGTAGGGCTGGATGAGGGCGGCATACCACTGCGCCTGCATGTGGAAATCGTCAATCCCCATCCCGCTCTGGTTCCACGAATCAAACGGTCCATGCGCACGGTTGGACTTGCCCGCCGGGAGGGCGAGGCTCCCGCCGAACCGTCGGCTCCGCTGGAGTGTCGCCCTCCTGTGAGCGTAGGTCTTGTCACCGTTCTGGAAATGTGTTATCTGTCAGATGAAGGAATTAAACTTTTGCGTTTTGCCCTCTCCGTCGGCAACGCCTGTCGTTGCGGGCGGAGCGAAGTCATCCCTTGCGCGGCATCTCCTCCGCAGGGGATTGCCGCGCTGCGCTTGCAATGTTGAATTTGTGAGGGAATATGATGCTGACAGCGATTCAAAAACTCCTCCGTCGAGGACGACAGACGCCACCGCTGGAGGTGACGTTTTACGGCAAACCCGACTGCCCTCTTTGCGACAAGGCGGAGGTCCTGCTGCACCGCTTGCAGCGACAGTATCCCATGAGCATCACCAAAGTCAATATCCTCGAACACGCTGATTTGCGTGTCGCCTACGGCTGCAAAATTCCGCTCATCAAAATTGACGGCGGCAA
>JANWYM010000981.1 GCA_025055355.1 Abditibacteriales bacterium | reverse complement strand
AGGGGGAGGACGGTGTAAGCGAGGGCGTAACTTCTGTCAATTCCTCAGCGGTCGTCCCGTCTTCAGCATGTGCTGTATCCGCTCCACTGTCTTCGGCTCGCCGCACAGGCTCAGGAAGGCTTCGCGCTCGAGGTCGAGGATGTATTGCTCGGATACAAAGTGCAGCGAAGACAAATCGCCGCCGCAAAGAACGTAAGCGAGTTGGGTGCCGATCTTCACATCGTGATCGGTGATTTGCCCGGCGCGGTGCATCAGGTGAAGGATGAGTTTGAACTGGGCGATGCCCGCTTCGCCAATCGCGGGGATATCGGTGCGCGGCGGCTGGGGACGATAACCGGCGGCTGCCATCCGGAGGACTTGGGCTTTGGCTTCGCCGATGAGTCCGTCGCGGTTGAGAACAATCGTCGTCTCTCTTGCGCGCAGGTGTCCGTTGCGAATCGCCTCGTGCGCGCTGGTGGAGACCTTCGCCAAGCCGATGGTCTCCCACGCCTGGCGCACGTAGGGGAAGTAATCGGTCTCCTCACTGCGCGGGACGTTCTCGGTGCAGCGAATGAGCATCTCCTTGCAGCCACCCGCGCCGGGGATGACGCCGACGCCGACCTCGGGTAACCCCAGATACGTTTCCGCCGCTGCCATCACGAAGTCGCCGCCCATCGCCACTTCGCAGCCGCCCCCCAAGGTGTAGCCGTGAACCGCCACCACGACGGGTTTCTCGAACTGCCGCAGCGAGCAGGTCGCCCGCTGAAACTGACGGATGCCGACATCAATGTCGTCCCAGTCCTGATTCTGAATCTGCGTGAGGATGAGCACGAGGTTTGCGCCGACGGAGAAATGCTCCGCCTGATTGCCGATGACCAAACCGACGAAGTTCTTCCGCACCGCCTCCTGCGCCTGAAGAATCATGCCGAGTTGATCAGGACCGAGCGCGTTCATCTTGCTGTGAAACTCCAGACATGCCACGCCGTCGCCCAGGTCAATCAAACTCGCGCCGGGGTTGCGGAGAACAACCTTGTTGCTCTCGCGCAGAACGCGGAGGTTGATGTGGGAAGGGTGAGGAGTAAGGGGGC
>JANWYM010000980.1 GCA_025055355.1 Abditibacteriales bacterium | reverse complement strand
CAGCGACATTCTGGGCATCAATACCATCGGCGGCATCAGCCTCGACATGCCGTTTAACTACCGCGCCAACCCATCTGGCACCGGCGCGATTCGCCTGCGGCACTTCGGGCGCGACGGCTTCTACTCCGACGCCCCCGGCTGGTCGTTGGGACTGGAGGAGGAATATCACGTCGGACATCGCGGGCGGGGCTTTTTTGCCATTGACCAACTGTTCCGCCGCGATTGGGGTATCTACTGGCAGCACGAACACCAGTTTTCGCCCACGACGAAAGCCGACCTCTTCGTGGACTTCCCCTACCATGAAAACCTCTTCACCCGCCTCAGCCTCTACAAAGACACAAAGGCGGGACATTTCGGCGTGGAGATGTTTGCCTCCCGCCCGTCGGAAGGGTCGTCCACCCTGTTCACGCAGGCGTTCTTCCAGACGCCCGCGCGCCGTCTGAGCAAAAACCTGTCTTACTCCACCTCGTTCAACCTGTTTCACTCCCGCAATCCCGACAGCCCCAAAGCGAACGTCGTCGGACAGAGCGCGAACCTGGTGCTTTACCCCCGTCCAATTCCGCTGGGCAAGTCCACCGCGTTGACCGGCTCAGTGCGCACCAGCCTGTTCAACGACAGCACAGGACAGCGCGGCGTGTCGTGGGGCACGAACTGGAACCTGCGCCAGCAACTCGGCAAATCCCTCCAAGCCTCCCTGGGCTACGCGTTCGACGGCGGCGGCGGGTTCAGTTCCTTCGGCGCGGGGCGGGCGTCCAGCAACTACCTCACCTTCCAACTCTTCGGCTCGCGGGGCAGCAAACTGCACGGCAACCTTTACCTCACCCGCGACCTGAAAAACCAGTTCTCTTACGGTTCTGGCTCCCTCTCCTACCGCCTCAGCCCCCTGTGGCGCATCGGGCTCTTCGCCTATCGCTCCGACTTCCTCTCCACTTCTTTCAACGACCTCGAAATCAGCGTCGGGCGCGTCCTCTTCCAGCGCGAACTCGTCGTCGCCTGGTCAAAGTCGCGGGGCAAAATTTACCTGGAGTTGGGCGGGTGGGAGTTCTAATCGTTCCATCACGTTGCTCC
>JANWYM010000097.1 GCA_025055355.1 Abditibacteriales bacterium | reverse complement strand
CAATCACAGGCGTTTTCGTAGGTGATTCCCTCGATTAATCGGGGAGGGAAAGACGCGCGAAACGCAAAAGTTTAGTTCCCAATTTCCCAACTTCCCAACTTCCCAACTTCCCAACTTCTACCTACCCAACGTTACCGGCTGCGTCAGCGACATCGTTCTGCCCTCATCATCAATCGCCGTGACGCGCAGCAGATAAACGCCGCGCGGGGTGACGCGCCCCATCGGGTCTTTGCCGTCCCATGCGAGAGTGTTCAAACCCGCCGAACGGCGCGTCGCCCCCAGCGGGCGGCTGATGACTTTCCCCGTCGGGCTGAGGACTTCCAGCGTCACGTGGGCTTCGCTGCCCAGCACAAACGAGACGAGCAGCGGTCCGCTGGAGCGCCCACCGGTCGCGTTGAGCGCGCTCAACAGCCGCCGACCGGAAACGTCGGTGGAGGCGATGAGTTTGAAGCGACGCGGCACTGCCCCGTGCACCGGAAGGGTCAAGCCGCTCTGCGTGCGCATGTAGTAACGCTTGCCGGTCTCCACGTCCACCAGCGTCAGGCGCACGTTTTTCGGCACGCCTGTCAGGTTCGACCAGTCCAGTGTCACCGTCGCGCTGACCGGTGAGGGCAGCACTTCCACGTCCCACTCCGCGCCGCTCTGGACGCTCTGCCGCAAACTGACGGCGTAGGGTGTCAGACCGCTCGCGGGGAAGTAAACGCTGGGAGCAGTTTGGGGTGCGGGGGGCGGCTTGAGCGCGACGCCGTCTCCGCCCGCTGTGCTGCTGACGCCCAGCACGCAACTATCTTGTCCGCTGCCGTCGCGCACGGTCAGCGTGAGCGACCAGTTGTTCAGCGTCGGCGTTCGCACGTTGGCACGTTTGAACGTTGGCACGCTATCGGGGGCAGGGAGAGTCAATTGCAGCGGCTGCGTCGCTTTCACGAAATATCCCTGCCACGGCTCCAGGGTGTGGAGCGCGCCCGGCAGCGTCGGATGAACGGGACGGTAGCCCTCACTGCCCTGATACGTCCACATCACCTCATCCAGCCAGCCGCGGTGCACGGCGTCCGATAGCGTCGTCACAACGCCGGTCGTGATGTCTCTGACCCTGATGCCGTTCCCGTCCAACGCCATTGGCGTTAGGAACGGGTAACCGATGAGGTTCCAGCCCGCGTCCAGCAAGAAGGTAAACGGCTGCGCAGTGCCAACCGACGGAGCGGTCAAGGTGGTGTCATGCGTGAACTGCGCCCAGTAGCCTTCGCCGCTGCGTAGCACGGGCGTCCCGCTCGTTTCCACCGTGCCGCTGACGTTGTTCCACCGCGCCAGTTTGACGCCAGAGGGTAAGTGGACAACTTGCCCCCCGACGGGCAGCGATAGCAGATACAGCCCCGGCGAGAAGCGGCGTCCTCTACCGCCACCACCGCCTAACGGGTTCGCCCCGGGCGTCACGGCGAAGTTGTCGAACGTTGTGTTTTCGCCTCCGTTGGCGGCGAACCACTGGACGCCGTGCGCCGTTGCCGACTTGTTAAATTCATCTGTGACACTGAAGACGGGATTCAACATGTCCCCGAAGAACACCTCAATGCGACCGTTGGACAGCACGACGCGCCAGTGGACAGTGCTGCCGGGGATGAGCGTGCGCCCTCGGCGTCCCAGATACGTCCCCGAACCGTTCTGCACGCGCACGAGGGCTAACTCGCCGCCCACATCGCTGCTGTCGGCGCGGGCGATGAAGTAGTTGTTCTCGTTCGCCTGCCGAAAGACCACGCCGCTGAACAGCAGTCCGCTGCTGCCGAAGGTGGTGTCCACATCAATCGTGGCGTTCGCCGCCCCGCCGTTAATCGTGGCGGTCACGAACCCACCGGCGACGCCGGCGGGCTTGACCTGATTGCCTTGAATGGTCACACCAACTAATCCGCTAACGTTCCACGTCCCGCCGGGTTTGTTGACGTCGGGAGCGTGCGCCGTCAGAGATGTTCCATCTGCGCCGGTAAAGGAATCTTTGACGTTCTCCGGGATGACCGTGACAGCCGCGTAGGGTAGCGGTCCGAAGACATTGTTGGTCTCGTTGATTTCCGCCACCGCCCCGTCGGTGTCCACCTGCGCCCACGCTTGATAGTTCCCCTCCGCCGCTTGCGAGAAGTTGAAGGTAAGGATCGTCGTCGCACCAGCGGCTAAAGAGGTGACCGTCTGCCGCGCGTCACCCGGCACCGCGCCAGGGGGCGTTGCCGAGTTCTGGTAGAAGTCCACCACAAAAGCCGAAGCGTCGGCGGAGCCTTGATTCTTCACCCGCACTGTCGCCGTCAGCGGCGTGCCGGGCGCAGCGAACAGCGGCGTTAGGGTCAGCGATTGAATGACCAACTCCGGCTGCGGCGTGCCAGTCACAAGGAAGTTGTCGAAGGCGGTGTTTTGCCCGCCGGAGGCGGCGTTCCACAGCAACCCGCTCTGCGTGGCGGCTTGGTTGAAACTGTCGTTGACCTCAAACCGCAACTGCCCGTCGAAGAACACGCGAATCACCGCCCCGGACAGTTGAATGTGCCACCGATACGTCCGCCCTGAGGTGAGCGCGAACGGGACTCTGCCCAGGAACGTCGTCACGCCGTTCTGCACGCGGGCGACGCCCAGTTCCCTGCCCGTATCGCTGCTGTCGGCGCGGGCAAAGAAGTAGTTGTTCGCATCGGTGCGGCGGAACACCACGCCGCTGAACAACAGGGAACTGCTGAACATGCGCGTGTCCACGTCAATCGTCCCGTTGGAGACGCCGGCGTTGATGAACGCGGTGACCAGCCCCGTCCCGCTGCTTGGCAGCCGCGCCTCGCCGCTGTGCACGATGGGCTTAACCGACCCGACCGAATCCCAGCGTCCCCCCGACGGGCTGACATCGGGCAGATGGTCACTCGCGCCCGGTCCCAGCACCGTCCCGTCCCTGTCCGAGAAGGTATCCTGCACCACCGCATTCGCCACGATGTAACCGATGGGACCGGTGACGTTATTCCCCTCGTGATTCTCCCGCACCTGCGCATCGGTGTCCACCTGCACCCACGCCTGATAGTTGCCCGAGTTGGAGGGGGTAAAAGTGTAAGTCAGCGTCGTCGTCGCTCCCTGCCCCAGTGAGGAGATGGTGAACCGTTTGTTGCCCGTTCTGCCTGCACCGGGCGCGGAAGACAAGTTTTCGTAGAAATCCACGCTGAAACTTCCACCCGTGTCGGTGCCGTCGTTCCTGACCACGATGGTCGCCGTCAGCGGCGTGCCGGGGACGGAGGCGGTCGGAGAGATGCTCACCGATTGCACCGTCAGGTCGGGCAGAACGGGTTGCGTGGGCTGGTCGACGAAGAAGGCAAAGTTGTCAAAAGCGGTCTGCTCGCCGCCCCGACCCGCGAACCACAGGATGCCCGATTTAGTGGCGTTGAGGTTGAAGGTATCCGTCACCTCCAGATGCTTCGCTCCGTCAATGAACACCGTGATTTTAGCGTCCACCAACTCCACGCGCCAGTGATAACTCGTCCCCCTCAACATGCGGAAGTCCTTGCGCGCCAGGAGTCGCCCGACGCCTTCTTGCACCTTAATCAGACTCAGCCCTTCCCCCTCCGGGGCGCTGCTATCCAATCGCACAGCAAAGTAATTGTTATCATCACTTTGTCGGAAGACCACGCCGCCATAGAGCAGTCCGGTCGTGCCGACCCGCATGTCCACCTCCAGGGCGCCGTCCCGCCGCTGCGTGTCAATGACCGCCCGCACGAACTGAGAGGTAAGGTTGACACGCGCCTCGTTGTTGAACAGTTGCACCGTGGAGGGCGGCAACGACGGGGGGGAGAGCGCCCAGTGGTCCACGGGCAGGTTGATGTCTGGCAGGTGGTCGAGCAAGCGTTTACCGTCGGAGTCGTTGAAAGCGTCGAACACGACGGCATCCGCGACCTGATAATCGGCAGGTCCCATCACGTTATTCGCCTCGTTACGTTCGGTAACTTGGCTGAGGGTGTCCACCTGCAGCCAGCCTTTAGAGGTCCCGAAGGTCGTCGCCGGGAAAGTAAAGGTAAGCGTCCGCGTGCCGCCGGTCGGCAAGCCGTTGATGACTTGAGAGATGTCGCCGGGCACGCCGACTGGCGGCGGCGTGGAGCGGTTCTTGTAAAAGTCCACGCGGAACGGTGTGGTGATGGCGCGTCCGCTGTTCAGTACAATCGCCTTCACGGTGGTCTGCGTCCCGCGCGCCGCGTTCGAGACGGTGAAGAAGGAGATGGTCAAATCTGGGTTGGCAAAGTTGCTGACGACCTTCACCACGTTCAGCCGTCCCTCCGAGAGCACCGGGCGGTTGCTGCCGAGACTCCACTGCGGCAATTTATCTACACCGTTGAGAATGGCTGTCCTGAGGGCGTCGACTGTCAAGGTGGGGTCTAACGAAAGGACGAGCGCGCACGCCCCGGCGACGTGGGGAGACGCCATGGAGGTGCCATCGAAGAAATCATATCCGCTGGGGTTGGCGAAGGTCGGCACTGTTGAGAGGACGCTCACGCCCGGCGCCGCCAGATCCACGGTCGTTGCCCCGTAATTCGTGAAGGAGGCGGGGTTATCGTTGTTGTCCGAAGCGGCAACGGCAATCAGACCGGGCGTGTCAAAGCCCGACGGGGCATCAGGTATGATATCGTTGTTAAAGGCAGTATTCCCCGCTGCGCACACGTGAGTAATGCCCGCCGCCGCCGTCACATCGAAGGCATCCTTTAGGGCTTGGTTAAATCCGGTAAATCCCCAACTATGGTTGGCAACGCGGATGTTTTGCCCCTTGTTGACTTTTTGGTCCAGCATCCAGTTCAAGCCGTCAATAGCGTCTGCCAGAGAACCGCCGAAGGCGTCCAGAATTTTAATCCCCAGCAATTGGACGCTCCAGTTGACTCCTACGACGCCGATGCCGTTGTTTCCAACCGCGCCGACGGTGCCAGCCACATGGGTGCCATGCCCATCGTCATCCCGGGGGTCGTTGGTTTTCGCGATAGCGTTGTAACCGTGAGTGCCATCTAAGGGGTTCGTCCACACGTTAGCGCGAAGGTCAGGATGGTTGTAGTCAATCCCTGTATCGAACACGGCAACAATGATGCTGCGGCTGCCGGTGGAGATGTCCCATGCCTCAGGGGCG
This sequence comes from Abditibacteriales bacterium, assembly GCA_025055355.1. Lineage (GTDB taxonomy): Bacteria > Armatimonadota > Abditibacteriia > Abditibacteriales > JANWYM01 > JANWYM01. The sequence continues at coordinate 5,683 of JANWYM010000097.1, read as the reverse complement.
TTAATGTCGGCATTGGGCGTGCCCGGTTGCCCTTGAATAGTCTGCCCCGTGTTATGCAATCCCCATAACTCTCTAAAGCGAGGGTCATTAGGAGTCGCTCGTAGGGAGATGCGATGGTTCGGTTCAGCATAAAGAACGTTAGAATTGCGGCGCAACCTTTCAAACGCTCGCGCCTCGTTCGCCTCCGGCAGGAGGCGGACATGGTAGATGTCAAACATCGGAAAATGTCGCACCGGCTGGGCGTCAACTGATTTGAGGATGGAGAGCCGTTGACGCTGTGTCACGCCGGGGCGGAACTTGATCAGCATCTCGCGCGGCACGACTTGAGGGTTTTTCGAAGCACCAGGGACCCTCTCGCGCCCCGAGGTGTTCTGGCGGGGGGATTGCTGCGCCATGACGCCCAGCGACATCAAGAGCACGCCGACCAGAAGCCACGACCCATAACGGGTCAACGAACCCCTCACCCTATCCGATGAAGCGACGAAGACTTGCATGGACGACCCCTCCTTAAACATGCCTGAGAAATAGAGAACGCGCTGCCGCTATCTTTCCCGAATCCGCGGCGAATAAAACGTTTGGAATGACCCTCAGCGTCTCGCGCCGATGGCGGAACGCGCCGACTCATCATATAACAGATTTCAAAGGGGGCGTCAAATTGTGTCCTCATGAAAAAATGAAGCCACCCCCTGCGGAGGAGATGGCTTCGCTCCGCTCGCCATGACGAGCGTCCAGGTGTCATGTCGAGGAGTGGAGGAATAACGGTCTCACGTGTGTCATTCCGAGGAGCGGAGCGGTTGCGAGGAACGAAGCAAAGCCATCCCCTCTACAGGAGATGGCTTCGCTGCGCTCGCCATGACGGGCATTAGGCATTCAACGAAATCTCCATATCAGGTTCGCCCCGGCGTCCTGCCCTAAAATCTGGCGGGCGGTGTAGGGCTTCACGTGCCCGTCGGCAAACACGAGCGTGGCGAACCCCGCCCCCGAGCCGTCGGCGAGGTGACGACAGTAAACGGGCTTGAGCAAACTGGGCGGGAGAGGACTACCCGCCACAAGGTCGGTATCCGCCACGAGCGGGGTGGAAAGGCGCGGGTCGCGGGGGTTGACTCTGCCGTTCATGGGGTCGAACACATAGCCGCGATATTTGAGCACGGTCGGTCCTGATGGGGTGTCGGCGAAGAACACGGTGCGGGCGGGTTCTTCCACCTGGGGCAAGGAGGCAGGGGTGGGACGCCCCTCCACACCAGAGGGGTCAATCGCGGTGAGGGCGTTATAACCGATGGAGACTTCCCCGCGATTCGACCAATCGAATGTGAGTGCGGTGGGAGAGAGCGGGGCGCTGGGGCAAAGAAACACCTGCCAGTTCTGCAAATAAGGCTGGACGATTTGCGTCCAGGTGCGGGCGGGACTGGTGGTCGGCACGGTGTAGTTGGTGCTGGGAGGAAAGACCTCATCGTGGTCTTGCAGATACATCTGCACTGACAGGCTCAACTGCCGCGCGTTGTTCATGCATCCGCCCTGCCGTGCCTTCTCGCGGGCGCGCGAGAAAACAGGCAGCAGAATCGCGGCAAGAATGGCGATGATAGCAAGAACGACGAGTAACTCAATGAGGGTGAAACCCCTGTGACCCATGCTAACACATCCTTTCACGTTCGAGCGGTTGCAGGCTGGATTGTATTATCACAAGGGAGCGCATGTCAAGGGAATTCGCTTGAGATTTTTTTGATGCCCCTTTTGCATTTTTGCCGATTGTGTTATAATACAGAGCCGTTCGCGGACTTGCGCGGCGCTGGATTGGGAGGATGGAAGGGTGAAACACGTCCGATAGGAGGATGTCACCTTTCAATCTTCCAACCTTCCAAGGTAAGCCCCGGCGAGCCGTAACGATTTTCTTGGAGAGTGATGCTGATGACAGAATCAGCGGGGAGGAGTTACACCGTGGACAAGATGGTGGAACAGAACGGTCATGAGGAGAACGATGCCTTGCCGACGACGGAGAGCCAGCCGTCCGTCCGCGAGGAGCAGATGTTGGATGCAGAGGACTTCCAAGCCTATATGGAAGCCACGGACCAGAAACAACAGCGGGGGCAGTTGATTACAGGGGTGGTCGTTCACGTGGGGAGCGATGGGGTCTCGGTGGACATCGGGAGCAAAAAAGAAGCCTTCATTCCTTCCCACGAGTTAACGCCTGACGATGAAGTCAACCTGGGGGATCAAGTCGAAGCCATCCTGCTGAAGCCTGAAACCGATGAGACGCCTGCGATCCTGTCCAAGCGGCGGGCGGACTACGAGAAGACGTGGCGCATGATTGAGGAGGCGCACGCCAACAGAAAGACAGTGGAAGTGTTGGTCAAGGACAAAGTCAAAGGCGGTCTCATCGTGGACATCGGGCTGGAGGGGTTCATCCCCGCCTCGCACGTCGCGGGCAGCCAGCGTGATTTAGAACGGATGGTTGGGCGCACTATCCCCGTGCGCGTCATTGAGGTCGACAAGAAGAAGAACAAAATCATCTGCTCGCACCGCACGGCTATCGAGGAGGACCGCGCTCAGAAGCGCGCCGAGACGCTGGCGAGCCTCGAGGAGAACAAGATCGTCGAGGGCATCGTGCGGCGCATCACCGATTTCGGAGCCTTTATTGATTTGGGGGGCGTGGACGGTCTGCTGCACGTGCGCGAGATGTCCTGGACGCGGGTGAACCATCCCAGCGACGTGGTGAAGAAGGGACAGAAGGTGCAGGTGGTCGTGTTGGAAATGGACACCAGCGACCCTAACAACCCGCGCATTTCGCTGGGCATGAAGCAGCTCCAGCCTGACCCCTGGAAAAAGGCGACCAAAAAGCTACGGGTGAATCAGATTGTGCATGGCAAGGTCACGCGCACCGCGCCCGCGGGGGCGTTTGTCCTGCTGGACGAGGGCATCGAGGGCATCGTGCCGCTACACGAGTTGTCCGATCAACGCGTGTCCCGTGCCGAGGACGTGGTGCAGGTCGGTGAGGAAGTGGACGTGCGCGTCATCGCCATCAAGTCCAGCCAGCGGCGTCTGACCCTCAGCCTCAAGCAGGTGCAGCAGGAGCGCGAGCGCGAACGCGAGCGCAACGAGTATCGCAGTTACGCCGCCAGCCAGAAGTCGGACAATGTGACGATTGGAGACGTTTTGGGCGACGCCCTCGTCAGCCAGTTGAGCCAGAGCGCGCAGGACAGCGAAGGGGCGAAGGCAGCGAGCGAAGGGTAACTTGCTCTGACGTTTTACACGTCGTCCGTCCGAGCGCGGCGGACCCCGTAACGCGAGAAATCCCTCTCCGCCGTCTCCACCGCGGTTGCCGCTCCTGCGGGAGCGGAAGAGGATGTCTCGCTCTACGAGCTGCCTCCCTAAGACGCGGCAATGGGGATAACTTCTAAACTTTTGTGTTTTGCCCTTTCCTTACGACAGTGCCTGTCATGGCGAGTGGACGGCACCGTGCCGGGGACTGCGCAGGTCGACTTCCCCGACGCGGCACGAAGCCGTCCCTCATGCCCGTCATTGCAAGCGGCGCGGAGCCGTCCCCCGTATCCGTCATGCAAGTGGCGCGAAGCCATCCCTCATGCCCGTCATGCGAGTGGCGCGGAGCCGTCCCCTGCGGAGGAGGGGATTGCTTCGCTTTGCTCGCAATGGTCGTTAGGGAGGATGGCTTCACTGCGCTTGCCATGACACCCTCAAACCCCATGTGCCGGTGTCCTGTCGGCATTTTAGGCAGGCTGGAAGCCTGCGCTACTTGGTTCTCGGAGAGGCTCTTAGTCAACTGGTCAGTTGGTTCACGGGCACGTTGACCAACTGACCAAAAAATTTCAAGCGCAGGTGAGGATAGACGTTTTATAACTTGGTGAAACGGGAACAATAGCCCCAGACGTTGGCAACACCTGAGGGCATCAACGCGTGGTGACGATCTGGGGCAAGCATGGATACGGCGAAATTGATCAGCATCTGTTCTCAGTTAGCAAACCTCGCATCCCAATACGCTTGCAAAATGTCGGCGCCGGTGCCGACGTCAGTTGCCCATCCTCGCGGTGTGGAGAGGGTGGACTGGTCACCACTCGGGAGGGTGAGGCTTCTGCCGAACCGTTGGCTCGGAAGTGGGTGGGCATTTGACCTGTCGGCGATGGACGGTCGGCAGGAGCAGGCGTGCAGCGGATTTCGCTCCTCTGACCAACTGCATCTCTTCCGCATGGTCATTCCCCCCTTTTTTGAGGACTCCGGGGAAAATAATCGCCCTTCGGGCAGAGCGAGGCTCCTGCCGAACCGAACTCGGCTCGGTGGGAGCCTCGCCCGACCGGTCGGTGATTTTACCGCAGCGAGGTGTCCTAAACGGGACGAGAATAACCCCTCTGGCGCAGTGGGAGTTTGCCTATATAATTTGACGTTTACAAAAGCCGCAAAAAGGATATAAGTCACGTGGACGGGGACATGAGTTAGGGGAGGTTTCGCGTATGGCACAGCATCAGTCAACCCCAAAGCGTAAACGCGGAATGGCACAAGTGCGCTCTGTTGCGCTGGTGGCTATGATCCTCAGCCTGCTGACCATGGGAGCCCTCGCGGGGGGAGGCAAGCGATCCACGGAGCCAACCAGCGCGACGTTACCCCCCCAGGGGTTCAGCATTAATACGGGTTATTCACGGGATAACATTGCCCGCCTCATCGCGCAGCGCAAAGGGCTGTCTTTGGAAAAGGCGCGGGAGTGGTTGGCGCGGGAGGAGGCGCGGCGCGGTTATCACATCCTCGAAAACATTCCGCTGCCGCCTAACACGCAGATCGATTACGTAGATCTCACAAAGCCACATCCCACCAAGCAAACGCTTCTCCTGTCCGAAGATGCGCCGTCTGAGGCGATGCCGCTAACCGTCGCCCTGGAGCAAGCCGCCAAGAACAGGAAGGAGAAAAAAGCCCAGAACAATACCAGCAGGAGCAAGGGTCAAAGTTCGTTAGCCCCCATGGGAACCTCGAACCGAGGTATCAAGCGTTCCGCTGCCCCCTCGGACTTCATTCATCCCTTCCTCGGTGTTCCAATGGGCTTGCCCTATTTTGCCCCCAATAGCCGTCACACACAGACTACGGGCATCTTCAAAGTGCTGGTGGTGGCGCTCCAGTTCCCCAGTTGGCGCGACGTGTCGCCGAACGCCAACACCGTGGGTGTAATTCCCGCCTTCGCAGGGCATGGCGCCGGCGGGCGTGAACCTCATGACAGCAACTGCAACGCCTTAGGGCTGCAAAACCCCGCCTGGGACCAGAACCATCCCGCCGTGACCCGCTTCTCCGGGGCGGGACAACTGTCCAGCAACGATAGCATCAAAACGGCTCTGTTTAACCTCCTGTTGAACCGTCAGACCAACCCGTTTAGTTTGAGCAATTACTACGAGAACCAAACACATGGCAACGTCATCTTGACGGGCAGCATCGTGGCGGACGTGCAGGGCTGGCTGGAAAGCGGCAACGTGCTGGGCGGGGGGACGTTTCAACCCAACAACGCTTTTATCTCCGGCACAGGTCCAGGAACCTGCCATGCCCTGCCGGCGACCCTCCGCGTCGTGACCTGGAACTTTTCTTCCCCCAGAACCGTTGCCCTGAAGCCTCTGATGTTGAACCCTTTTGTGGGGGGAGTCTACGGACCGGGGATGCGCTTGAAACCATACTGCTACTACACCTCCTACCACGA
>JANWYM010000979.1 GCA_025055355.1 Abditibacteriales bacterium | reverse complement strand
GAGGACGGCTTACGGCTCATTCTGAACGCCGAACAGAGAGCCTTACGCGAGAAGGTCGTCACTACTTTCCAGCAGGTCAGCGCGGAGGTGGAGAAGGAGTTTGCAAGCCGCACGCAATCCGCGCAGGAGGAAGTGAAACAAGCCCACCAGCGTGTGCTCCGCGCGTCGGTGGAGACCCTGCAGGAAAGGCTGCGCTCTGGCACCGCCACGTCGGATGCCGTGGACGCCGCCAAGCATGAACTGACTCTGGCGCAAGAGCAACTGGCGCAACTCAATCGAGAGAAAAGCGATGCGGTCAAAGCGCGGTTCCGCGCGGCGTTGGCTCAGTCCCTTTCCGCGCCGCAAAAGAGCGCCATGTTGGCGGGGACGGTCCGCTACTTCGTGCAGAAGAAGGTCATCGAGGCGATTGGAGGATAGTCGGCTATGCAGAACAAACCCGCCTTGTTTCAGGAGTGGTTCGCCAAGCACGTCTTCGTGGAGATCAAGGGGCCTCTGTTCTACGTGGCGGTGCTGGGCGTCATCGTCTTGGCGGTAATGCTTTTCTTCGTTCTCAACGCCCTGCCCCCCCAGGCGCGGCGGCGGCTCATTGTGGTCTGCACCTTTTTGGGCGGACTCTACTATGCGCTGGAATTTTTCATCCCCGCTGAGGGCATCTGGCTGTTCGGGACCATCCCGATTTTCAAGCACAACCCGCTGACGGGCTACTTCGCGCCGCTGGGGCAGTTCCTGCGCGTGCTGGGTGGGTTTGCGATTGGCTTGGGACTCATCAGTTTGTTCACCGTGCACGGGCATCGCATCATACGGCAGCGCAAAGGCTGGGGCAACAGTGTCGCGTTCTTCATCGCGTTCTTTGCCATCGTGCTGTTCGGGTTCTGGCAGCACTTCGACACCGGCGCGCCGCCCCCGCCGACGCCCAACCTGTTGCCTCCCCCCACTTACGAGGTTGAACCACTCATTGACGCTGCCTTCGGTCTGACCAAGCGGCAGAAAGCACGGTTAGAGGAACTGACGGAGCAAACCGTCGCCGCCCCTGAAATCGCTACCATTCAAGCCCAACTGACGGAAGCCC
>JANWYM010000978.1 GCA_025055355.1 Abditibacteriales bacterium | reverse complement strand
AACTTGCCACGACCTCTCCTTATCAAGGAGGGGAGAGTTTTGAGGCTCTAATAAGGATACCATCCCTCAGCCGTCCACTGACCTGCCATGCCAACGGGGATGTAGATGTTCTTATACCAGAGAATCTGCCCTCGGGGCATTCCCTTGGCATGCCCATCAGCGAATATCACGTTAGCGACGCCGCTGTGGCGATAGCGCGGATGCATCCCACAAAGCGCCCAACTGGCGTTGCCATCGCCATCGTTGACGCAGTCGCGGTCGCGCTCCAGAGCGATTTCCGCCCCGTCGCGCTGTGGGGGGCGACCAACCCAACTCACCCAGTCCCACTCCCACGTGCCGAAGAAAGCCCAGCCCCAAAAGGCATCGTTGACGCCTTTCTCAACGATGATGATCTTGTCCGCGGGCGTATCAATGACCGCGATGGAATTCACGCGGTGGCGGGCATCCGTCGCTTGTCCCGGCACGCAGCAGTTCCAGAAGTCGGCGAACAGGTCATAATGCACGCCATATTTGCCGCTCTGGTTGCGGTCGGGATGGGACGGGCAAGCAAACACGTTGTAAGTGCCCCAGTCATCGCCGTTCTTGAGGTAGGGCTGAATCATGGCATACCACGCTCGCTGAAGAGCGCCGGTGCTGCCCCCGCCATACTGCGAAGGGGGATACATCTCGTCATAGTCCTGCAGATACATGATAACGCCGTTCCCAATCTGCTTGAGGTTGGACAGACAAGTGATCCCCCGTGCCTTCTCGCGCGCCTGCGAAAACACAGGCATCAAGATCGCCGCCAAAATCGCGATAATGGCAATGACGACGAGCAACTCAATGAGGGTGAACCCTCGGCGCTGACACACTGACATAGAAAACGACCTCCTTCTTGGAGCCTATCCGAAAACCCTGCTATCTCCGTTTACCAGGAGGACCACAGGGGGGTGTTGGCTGGCTCTGAACCTCCCCCGGCCCCTCCTTGGTAAGGAGGGGAGTGAACTTCCCCCGGCCCCTCCTTGGTAAGGAGGGGAGTGAACTTCCCCCGGCCCCTCCTTGGTAAGGAGGGGAGTGAACCTCCCCCGACCCC
>JANWYM010000977.1 GCA_025055355.1 Abditibacteriales bacterium | reverse complement strand
AATCTCTCAATGAACTTAATCGCGCCGGGCAGTTCAGGCGCGAGCGTGACGATACCGATGCGCCCCTCGGCGGCGTCTTGCATCCGCTGAAACTCATCCCAATCCGGCGGGCGCACATGCTCGCGGGGGTGCGCGCCGCGCGGCCCGTCTTCGGGTGAGATGAACGGTCCCTCGACGTGAATCGCTGGAACTGCCGTCGCCACCTGACCGTCCGCACATGCCGTTGCAATCGCCCGCAGCGAGCGCAGCATCCGCTCCCGCGACCCTGTGACCACCGTGGGGCAAACCATGGCGACCCCTGTGGACCACAGTTTCCTGACCATGTTTGCCACGTAGTCAGGGGTGACGTCCTCACCGTTGACGTCGTATCCTGCGAAGCCGTTGACCTGAATGTCCACGAACGCCGGCGCGACCCAGAGGTGCGGGCTGCCCCAGTCCGCTTGATCCTTGGGCGCCGCTGGACATACGTTGACGATGCTGCCGCCTTCAAAGGCGATCCGCAGCACCTCACCGCTGCGGTAGTGTTTTCCGATGATGCGTTTCATGGTGACAACTTACTTCACCATCGCCAAGCGAAGGACTCCCCTTTGCGTAGCCCCGATTTTACTTGACGCGAGGCAGGTTGTCAAGCGGAAGAGGGAAGGGCAAGCCATTGACAACCCCCCGCCGTTCTGTGATAATCCCAGACAATGAAGAAAAGGAGGACGCTATGAAGGTCGGTCTCGATAGTTACACGGTGGGTTGTTTCCAGTTCAGCGCTCGGCAGGTCATTGACTACGCCAAGGAGCACGGCTGCGAAGGCGTGCAGTTCGGGACGCCGTGGGAACTTAGCCCCACGTTGGACGAGGGCGAAATCGCTGCCGTCTGCGACTATGCGCACGAGAAAGACATGACGTTGGAAGTGGGCATTCCGTCCGTCAACCCGCATCGTCCGAACCCCCGCGTGCGCGAGTTGGGCGGCGGCGAGGACGTGGAAGGTTTTGCGCGGTTGCTGCACCTCTGCACACGGGTCGGCGCGCCGGGCGTGCGCACCTACATTGGTTTTCAGACGGAACGCTACGACCCCCACGTGC
>JANWYM010000976.1 GCA_025055355.1 Abditibacteriales bacterium | reverse complement strand
AGGCACACAAGGCGAACCGATGTCGGGACTGGCGCTGATTGCGCGACAAGACCACCGCCGCGTGAGAATCAGCCAAGGCGACATCGTCATCCTGTCCGCCAAGCCGGTGCCCGGAAACGAGCATCTCGTTCATCAGGTCATCAACCACCTCTACCGTCAGGGGGCGGAGGTGCTTTACGACCCTGTGGACCCCGTTCACGTTTCAGGGCACGGCAATCAGGAAGACCTCAAGTTGATGCTCAACCTCACGCGCCCAAAGTTCGTGCTGCCCTACCACGGCGAGGCGCGGCACATGATGCGCTACGCGCGCTTGGCGGAAAGCGTCGGCATTCCCAAAGAAAACATCTTCCTGCTCAAGTTGGGTGATGTGTTGAGCATGACCGCTGACGCTGCTGCAATTACGAACACCGTGCCTGCCGGCGACGTGATGATTGACGGCTTGGGCGTGGGCGACGTGGGCGCCGCTGTGCTGCGCGACCGGCGGCATCTGGCGGAGGAGGGGATGTTGATTGTCGTGCTGTCGGTGAACCGCCAGACGGGCGCGGTGCTGTCCGGTCCCGATGTCATCTCGCGTGGCTTCGTCTACGAGCCGCTGTCGGAGGAGTTCTTGGAGCGGGCAAAAGAAAAGGTGGCAGGGGTGCTGGCGCACCTCTCCAGAGCGCAAGTAACGGAATGGGGCAGCATTCACACTGCCGTGCGCGAGACGCTGTCCAAGTTCATCTATCACGAACTGAGACGGAGACCGATGGTGGTGCCGATTGTGATGGAGGTGTAGCTCGCTTCTTACCTTCTTACTGTCACCCAAATCGGCGGACTCGAATGGTTTGCCTTGACGACGAAGTTGATGGAGACCTGCCCGATGACGGTGATGGGGGCGTTCTCAATGGGTGGAGCGTCGGGGGCGATTTTGAGGATGATGACACCGTGGGTCTCATTGTCGTCGAGCAAGACCTTGCTCGCGCCTTCGTCAAGGGTGACGCCGGGAGGCAGTGGGTTGGCGTGGACGCCGCCGAGGTGACGAAGCATTACGTCGAGCGAAACGCCCTTCGTGTAGTCGGGGCGGCGTTTGAGGGTGACGTCA
>JANWYM010000975.1 GCA_025055355.1 Abditibacteriales bacterium | reverse complement strand
ATCCGTGTTCGTGCCGACTAACTTCGCTGTCCCAGCGGCAATGCCTTCGGGTCGCTCGGTGGTGCGGCGCAGGACGAGAACGGGTTTGCCCAACGCGGGCGCCTCTTCCTGCACACCGCCGGAGTCGGTCAGAATCAAGTGCGCGGCTTGCATCAAAGACACAAACTCCAGATAGTCCGGCGGCTCGCGCAACTCGATGCGTTCATGCCCTTGCAGGATAGGAAATACCACATTGCGCACCACCGGGTTGCGGTGGACGGCAAAAATAAGCCGCACGTCGTCAAACTTCTCCACCAGCGCGCGCAGGGCATAGCAGATGTTCGCCATCGGTTCGCCCCAGTTCTCGCGGCGGTGTGCCGTCACCAACAAAAGACGTCCCTCTGGTTTGGGCGTTTTGCGTTTTGCGTCTTCCTGAGCGATAGAGAGGAGAGCGTCAATGACCGTGTTGCCCGTGACGTAGATGCGCTCCGTGGGGACGTTCTCGCGCAGGAGGTTCTCCTTCGCCCGTGGGGTGGGCGCGAAGTGCAAATCCGTCAGCGCGGTCGTCAGGCGGCGGTTCATCTCTTCAGGATAAGGGTCAAACTTGTTGTCCGTCCGCAGCCCGGCTTCGACATGCCCGACGACGATGGGGCGCCCCATCGCGCCATAACGGTAAAACGCCGCGAGGCTCGCCGCGAACACCGTCGTGGTGTCGCCCTGCACCAGAATCACATCGGGCTTTTCCTGTTCCAGCACCGGCGCGAGGCGGTAGAGGACGCGGGCGGTGATGTCCTCCAACGTTTGCGCCGTCTCCATGATGTTCAAGTCGTGCTGTGGCGTGATGGCAAACACGCGCAGAAACTGGTCGAGCATCTCGCGGTGCTGGGCGGTGACGGTGACCACCACCTCAAACTGCTGCGGACGCTGACGGAGTTGGTGAATAATCGGTGCCATCTTCACCGCCTCCGGGCGCGTGCCGAAGATGGGCATGACTTTCAAAGGGGTTGGCACGTTGACAGGTTGCACGTTGGCCCGTTGGCACGTTGGCCCGGTGGGCGGGTAGGGCGGTGGGGGGGGGGCAGGGGAGTACGTTGCAACCTTC
>JANWYM010000974.1 GCA_025055355.1 Abditibacteriales bacterium | reverse complement strand
CAGCGCCACGGCGAGCGCGCCTGTGAAACAGTCCCCTGCTGCCGTTGTGTCCACCGCTTCCACTTGGAAGGCGGGCACGTGCCTGCTACCGTCGCCGGTGACGACCAGCGCGCCCTCGCCGCCCATTGTGACTATGACCGTGCCGACGCCGGTGTGGAGCAATCGTTCCGCTCGCTCATGCTCGCGGCGCGGTTCGACGGGAGCCTCACCCTCCCCTTGGGCGGGCGACGCCCCAGCGGAGCCAGGGGGTTCGGCATTGCCTGTGAGTAATCGCAGTTCAATTTCGTTCGGCGTCAGCACGCTGACTTTGCTCAACAACTCGTTAGGCAGTTTTTGCGCGGGCGCAGGATTGAGTATAACAGAAACGCCGTGGCGGTGCGCGAGGTCAAGGGCGTGGGCGACGGTCGCCAGCGGGATCTCCAGTTGCAACACGACGACTTGCGCCTGCGCGATGGCTTCCTCAGCGGCGTCCACGTCAGCGGGGCTGAGGCGCATGTTCGCGCCCGACGCGACGACGATTTCGTTCTCGCCGCGCGCGTCCACAAAAATCAACGCCACACCCGACGGTGCGTCCGCGTCGCGCACGATGAAGCGCGTCCCCACACCCTCGCGCTCAAACCCCTGCAACGCGGCGTCGCCAAACATATCCCTGCCCAGCCGCGCCACGAACTCCACCTCGGCGCCCAGCCGCGCCGCCGCCACCGCTTGATTCGCCCCCTTGCCGCCCGCCGCCATGAGGAACTCCCCACCCAACACCGTCTCGCCCGGCGCGGGCAACTTGGGGCATTTCACCACCATGTCCGTGTTGGAAGAACCGATGACGACGATGCTCATGGTTTCCTCCGTCGAAACAGTCGCCGCACTGGAACCGCAAAGCCGGGTAGAACCGTGCCACCATCCAACGCGTCGTCCTCGTGAAGGGTCACCCCACCAGGATAAACTTTGACGGCTCTACGTTGCGTATCCAGCACCCGCACAGCTTTGACACCAGCGGTCAGGGGGTTTTGGTTACGGGGTAAAAACAGGAAAATAGGGTGTGGGGCCCGCGCCCAACCGGAAAAAAAGAAAAAAAAAACCCAGACA
>JANWYM010000973.1 GCA_025055355.1 Abditibacteriales bacterium | reverse complement strand
AGCGGTTCCGGGAAGGGTTTGTCAGGCGTTACGAAGCCCGCAAAGAGATTCTGACCCAACTGGAAAAGAAAGCCAAATGATTCGGGAAAAACCGACTTTCAGTATCCCGGCTCGTTCCTCTCAGCCCATCATTGAGGTGCGGGACCTCCACAAGATCTACACCTTAGGGAAGGTGCGCGTCCATGCCCTGCGGGGCGTGGACCTGCGCATTGAGCCGGGGGAGTTCGTCGCCATTATGGGGCCGTCGGGCTGCGGCAAGTCCACCTTCATGAACACCATCGGTTGTCTGGACAAGCCCACCCGCGGGCAGTATTGGCTGGACGGACAGGAGGTAGCGCGGCTCTCAGAGGCGGAGTTAGCGGTCGTGCGCAACCGCAAAATCGGGTTCGTGTTTCAGACGTTCAACCTGCTGGGGCGGACGACCGCCCTGCACAACGTCGAGTTGCCTCTGCTCTACAACGGCACACCGCCCAAAGAGCGGCGACGCCGCGCGGAAGCCGCTCTCGCGGCGGTGGGGCTGGCGGACCGCCTCTTCCACCGCCCCAACGAACTGTCGGGCGGTCAGCAGCAGCGCGTGGCGATTGCCCGCGCCCTGGTCAATGACCCTGTGATTATTCTGGGCGATGAGCCAACCGGCAACCTCGCCACGCGCCAGGGCGAAGAAATCATGGCGATTTTTCAGCGGCTCAACGCTGAGGGTAAAACCATCGTCATGGTGACCCACGAGCACGACATCGCCCTGCACGCCAAGCGTATCGTCCGTTTCCGCGACGGGCGCGTCGTCGGCGATGAACCCGTCCGCAACCGCCTGAACGCAGAGGAGGTCCTCAAAAGCCTTCCATCGGAGGAGGACGAGGAAGAGAATTCATAAAGTTCATGAGTTCAGGAGTGCATGGAGTTCAGGCTCTGGACCCACGACCCTTATGAACCATGAACCTTATGAACCCTCGTGTTCTCGTATGAACCTGTTAGAAAACGTTATCGTTGCGCTGCAAGGGTTGGCAGCCAATAAACTCCGTTCTGCGCTGACCATGCTCGGCATCATCATCGGCGTCCTCGCCGTGATTTTGGGCACGGCGATTG
>JANWYM010000972.1 GCA_025055355.1 Abditibacteriales bacterium | reverse complement strand
CGTGCAGTGGGAGATTGCTGAGAACGTCTGGCTCTGGCCGCATGAGCGTCTGAAACGCCAAATCGTTGAAGCGGGGTTGCTGGGCAAAATCACGCACGCGCGGTTGACCTACGCCTCGGGCGCATATCACGGCTTCAACGCGCTCCGCATGATTTTGGGCAGCGAGCCACAGCGCGTGTTGGGCTACGCGCAAGCGGTGGACACCTTGCCTTACCTCAATTACGGCGGGCAACTCGAAACGACGCGCTGGTGGGAGAGCGGCATCATCGAGTTTGAAAACGGCGTGACCTGCCTGTTTGAAATGCCACCCGCGCCCGGCGCGCGCGGCAGCCATTGGGAGGTGGAAGGCACACATGGCTACCTGTCGGGCAGTGAACTGGTGCTGTTCCGCAACGGCACTCAGGCGCGGTTTCCGTTTCGGGACGTTTACGAAGCAGTGGACGGAGACAAAACGCTCGCTGCTGTCTGCGTGGACACTGACCCACCCCTCGTTTGGGAGAACCCCTTCAAGCGCTACAAAATCTCCCACGCTGACGACATCGCTAAAGCCAGCATCCTCCGAAGCCTCTACCGCGCCGTGACGGAAAACGTCCCACCCGCCTATGGCGCAGCCAACGCCCGCCGCGACATGGAACTCTGGATTGCCCTGCGCGAGAGCGCGCGGCGCGGCAGCGTGTGGCTGGACTTGCCGCTAACAGAAGAGACCGACATCGAGCGGCTCATCCGCACCGAATACCTCCGCCGCTATGAAGCCGACCCCGTGCATTCAACCGACAAGTTACTCCGCGCGCCGTTCAATCGTTTGAGCGTGATGTGGACAGTAGCGGGGTGGTTGTAGGTAGGGGAGGAAATAGAATTGGAGCGACAAGCCGCTGGGCTGCAGTCATGGAAAGAAAGGGACGCCGATGAGAAGACGGAACTTCCCCGTTTCGGCGTCCCAGAAGTGCAGGACAAACACCACGCTTTCCTGTTCGGTCGACATGCCCACCCGTTGCAGACGTCGGCGCAACGTTGGTTCATCAGGACGATAACTGTCCACGTCCACAACAATAGCCACCGCGAACGGTGCGTCGCCTGTAATGA
>JANWYM010000971.1 GCA_025055355.1 Abditibacteriales bacterium | reverse complement strand
GTCGTAGCACTCGACCCGCTTGATAGCGGATAGCGACACAATCACTTGTCAGGACAATACTCGCCTTTGATCTCCGTCGTAGCACTTGACCCGATTGATAGGGGATTGCGACCCAATCACTGGTCAGGACAATACTTGCCTATGAACGCCGTCGTAGCACTTGACCCGATTGATAGGGGATTGCGACCTCGGAGTGTATCTCCCCTCTTTCTTCGCTTTCTGCGTCGTAGCACTTGACCCGATTGATAGGGGATTGCGACCTCTCAACCGTTGGTTCCTTGAGACCCGGCGTGACACGTCGTAGCACTTGACCCGATTGATAGGGGATTGCGACGCCTCGCGGAGGATTTTACAGTGACCCCCCTGCCGACTGGTCGTAGCACTTGACCCGATTGATAGGGGATTGCGACTAGCTCTCATGCCCCCAAAGGGGGCGGAGGGGTTGTATGATAGGTCGTAGCACTTGACCCGATTGATAGGGGATTGCGACCAGAACCATTGGCTCTTGGGGGAATCCGTTCTCCTCAAGAGCCGTCGTAGCACTTGACCCGATTGATAGGGGATTGCGACCGCCGCAGTGGGGATTTCCGTCTTCCGCAGAGTATCGCGGGTCGTAGCACTTGACCCGATTGATAGGGGATTGCGACGTGGAGCTGCACGAAAAGTTACTTGAGCAGCTCCGCGAGGGTCGTAGCACTTGACCCGATTGATAGGGGATTGCGACGCACAAGCGAACGAACAACGGGTTCAATCTCAAAATCGTCGTAGCACTTGACCCGATTGATAGGGGATTGCGACCTCTGAATAGCGATGTCTAACTCTCTCATGTTCTCCTCGTCATAGCACTTGACTCGATTGATAGGAGACTACGACCATCGCAGTCTGCGCCCTTTGGGACACCCGGGTAGGTAGTCGCAGCGCTTGAACCGATTGCAAGGGGAGGGCGCCTGCAGGGGAGGGGAAGTTCCGTCTAAGCGCGAGGCGCGGTCTGCGCGTAGGCGGTTTGGGGCAGCAGAGAACCTCTCTCTTAGAGCCTATCCGGAAACCTTGCTATCTCCCTTGAACGAGAGGAACACAGGGGGTTG
>JANWYM010000970.1 GCA_025055355.1 Abditibacteriales bacterium | reverse complement strand
GATTGATAGGGGATTGCGACCTCCCCAGTAGGGCCCGACATACTCGTCGAGCAGTTTGTCGTAGCACTTGACCCGATTGATAGGGGATTGCGACTCGCCGAGGATGTCGAATTTGTACTTTAGGTCGCCCGTCGTCGTAGCACTTGACCCGATTGATAGGGGATTGCGACTCCCTGAGCTGGTGCGGGGTTCTGGTCCATTCGGTGACCGTCGTAGCACTTGACCCGATTGATAGGGGATTGCGACACCGGGCTAATGCTTAAAGCCGCCATGGCATCCCGTATGTGTCGTAGCACTTGACCCGATTGATAGGGGATTGCGACACCCCCAAAACCTCGTGTCCACAGAGGGCTGCAACCCGTCGTAGCACTTGACCCGATTGATAGGGGATTGCGACGTCAGGATAAGCCAGTGGTATGGCGGGTCCCTTGTCGTCGTAGCACTTGACCCGATTGATAGGGGATTGCGACCTACCACAACCGACATACTTAACCCCCCTTTTACTTTGTCGTAGCACTTGACCCGATTGATAGGGGATTGCGACAAAATATTTTCGCCGTGAATTATATATCTCTATCTCAGTGTCGTAGCACTTGACCCGATTGATAGGGGATTGCGACAGCGCATCATAGAGCAGGTCGATCGCCTTAACGACATCGTCGTAGCACTTGACCCGATTGATAGGGGATTGCGACTTTTTAAATGAGGAAAAGTAAAAACTTTTTTAAAAGTAACGTCTGTCGTGGCACTTGACCCGATTGATAGGGGATTGCGACTTGTTCCGGCTATTATAACACAGACGCGTATTGTGGCTTAGGTCAAGGGGAGTCGTAGCACTTGACCCGATTGATAGGGGATTGCGACTTGTTCCGTCCTATTGAACAACAGTCTGCCACGGTAGCCGTCGCGTCGTAGCACTTGACCCGATTGATAGGGGATTGCGACTGTCCCATCTGCCGCAGACGAAAGTCGTCTAACGGCTGTCGTAGCACTTGACCCGATTGATAGGGGATTGCGACCGCAGATTCAGGCGAGGAACTCAAGAAGTATCACCACGTACGAGCACTAAAAACGAGAGATAGAGAGTTGAGAC
>JANWYM010000096.1 GCA_025055355.1 Abditibacteriales bacterium | reverse complement strand
GCGTCTGGCAGAACTCACCGTAAAACATCATCACCGTTTTCGTCTCTTTGGGAAACTCGCCGACGGGGAAAACATTGAGTGTGTCCGAGCACTCGGCCTCCGTCCAGATCTCCGGTTCAGGGTCAGACATCATTTTGCCCATAAGCCAGCGGTCGAACCACGCATACATCGCCTGCCGCATCTCGCGGTTGTATTCATGGGAGGCATCAAACTCTTGGGCAGCAACGGCGTCGGGGGCGTTGAACAAGCCGTAGATGCTTTTGAGCCGCGCCATGACCCGCCGCGCGCTCTGCACGCTGAAGCCCGTGTCGCGCGTGCCGTGAACTATGAGGAGCGGGCGCGGCGCGATGAGCGCGCACACATCGCAGCCGTTCGCGTAGCGCATCACGTTGGGAATCATCTCGCACACGCAGCCGACGCCCTGCCGGAAGCGGTCTTCGTACATAACCACCGAACAGACCGGCACAGCGGCTTTGATGCGGTCATCTACCGCCGCCGTATACATCGTCTGGTTACCGCCCCCTGACGCGCCGGTCATGCCGATGCGCTCCTTGTTCACGTCGGGGCGCGAACAGAGGTAGTCAATCGCCCGCATGTTGTCCCATACCTGCAGCCCTTGGAGCGTTTGCCCCGCGAGAAGAAAACACATCGCTTCGTGGTGTCCCTGCGGGGCGCGCTCACCGTAGCCGGGCTTGTCCAGTTGCAACACGACGTAACCGCGCAGCGCCAGCCCGATGCATCGCGCCTGCACCGCCGATTGATGTTTCGCCGTGCTCGCATGTCCGTGCACCGACAACACCGCCGGCGCGGGAGCAGTGATCTCTTCGGGCAGATAGAGGTTCGCCGTCACGAAGAAGTTCGGGCGGCTCTCGAACGCGATTTTTTCGACGACGTAGCCATCGCGCTCCAGCCGCCCCGTGACTTTCGCGTTGAGCGGCGTGCGCTCCTCGGGGAACGCCCCCAACGACGCGAGCAGGTTGGAGCGAATCCGCTCGCGTTCGCCCATCCACTCCTCCCGCGTGCGGAACGTTCGCCGCTGCAACTCCCGCTCGTCCGCCAGACGCCACTGGTGCTGCAGGACCATCGCGCCATAGTCCCCTTCAAGGCAACGAAAACGTTCAACCATGCGGACACCTCCTGGTGTGGTGCAGGTATTATAGCACGACATCGGCACGGGGGCAAACTGCGTGCGCTCATTGCTGACGCGCGCTGGAGGGGTTATACTACTCACCGATGGCATCTCTTCCGCCAACGGATGATCCGTTGGCGGAAGATACCGTTGAACTCATGAAAGTCCTTCTTCGCGCTCTTCATTACCTGCGCCCCTACTGGCGGCTGCAATGCCTCGCCTTGCTGTGCGCGCTCGTCACGGCGGGGCTGAACCTCGTGCAGCCGTGGGTGTTTGCTATCCTGATTGACCAAGTATTTGGGCAGGTTACGGAGGCGCGCCGTGACCCCGCCGCGTTTGACCGCAGCCTCTACTGGCTGACCTTCGCTGCCCTGCTGTGGCTGGCGACGACTGTGCTGAACGCCATTGTGCACGCCGCGCGCGGCTACCTGTTCACCCTCGTCGGCGAGCGGGCGATGATGGACCTGCGCAACCAACTGTTCCGCCAAGTGATGCGCCTCCCCCTCGCCCACTTCAGCCGCGAGCGCGTCGGGCGCGTCATGTCTGTGTTCAACAACGACGCTGGCGCGATGCAGGTGCTTTACACCTCCACCCTTGTTGACCTCATCACCAACGTCCTGCAAGCGTTGGTCATCCTCGTCGTTCTGTTTCGCATCCACTGGCAGCTTGCCCTCATCGCGCTGCCGACTTATCCGCTGTTAGCGTTCACCCTGCGCTACTTCTCCAAACCCATGCGCGACATCGGACATGAGGTGCAGGAGCAAGCGGCTAAGGTCTCAGAGAACTTGCAGGAAAGCATCGCGGGCGTGCGCGAGGTCAAAGCGTTCACGCAGGAGCAGCGGCAGCAGAGCGGTTTTGGGGACCTACTGGGGGGGATGGTGGGCATCCGCCTGCGGCAGACATTGTGGGGGTCAGCGAACGGCGGGGTGACGCATTGTGTGGCGATGGGCGGCATTCTCATTGTGATGTGGTGGGGCGGGCGCTGGGCATTGCGCGGCGACTTGACGCCCGGCACGCTTGTTGCGTTCCTGCAATACATGGGCAACCTGTTCGGACCGACGTGGTTCTTCGCCAACCTCAACGTCATGCTGCAAGGCGCGTTGGCGGGCGCGGAGCGAGTGTTCGAGTTTTTGGACATCGTGCCTTCGGTCAAGGACAAACCCGACGCGAAGCCGCTGCCGCCGATTGCGGGGCGCGTCGAGTTCCGCCACGTGACGTTCGCTTACGAGGGCGACGCGCCCGTCCAAGCCACGACGGTCACGGAGCGGACCGTTGCGCTCAAAGACATTAACTTCGTCGCTGAGCCGGGCAAAGTTATCGCCCTCGTCGGACCCAGCGGCGCGGGTAAAAGCACCTTCGTCAGTCTCATACCGCGCTTCTATGATCCGACGGAGGGCAGCGTTCTCATTGACGGTTACGACCTGCGCGACGTGACCCAGGAGAGCCTGCGGGCGCAAATCGCCCAGGTGTTTCAGGAGAACTTCCTGTTCGCGGGGACGGTCAAGGAAAACATCCGCTTCGGGCGCGCCGACGCCAGCGACGACGATATCATCGCCGCCGCCCGTGCTGCCCACGCCCATGATTTTATCATGGCGCTGGAGAAAGGCTACGATACCGAAGTCGGCGAGCGCGGCGCGAAACTCAGCGGCGGGCAGAAGCAGCGCCTCGCCCTCGCCCGCGCCATTTTGCGCAACCCGAAAATTCTCATCCTCGACGAAGCCACCTCCGCCCTCGACTCCGAATCTGAAGCCGCCATTCAAGACGCCCTCCAACATCTCATGCGCGGGCGCACCTGCTTCATCATCGCCCACCGCCTCTCGACCGTTCTCAACGCCGACGAGATCCTCGTTCTCTCCGAAGGGCGCATCGTCGAACGCGGCACCCACGCGCAGTTGTTAAGCAACGGTAGCGGGGTATATCGGCGGCTGTATGAGAAGCAGTTCGAGGGCGTGGCGTGAAACATAAAGCGCGGTGCACGATGCATGGTGCATGTCGCGTCGAGGCTGCGAGGCCGTCAAATTGTCGGTCTCAAGTTCCGCCGTCAATACAGCGTCGGACCGTATGTGGTGGACTTCTGTTGTATGAACCTCCCCTAACCCCTCCTTGGTAAGGAGGGGAGTCGGATAGACCGCCCCCTGCCCCTCCTTGGTAACGAGGGGAGTCGGATGAACCGCCCCCTGCCCCTCCTTGCTAACGAGGGGAGTTGGGTGAGCCGCCCTTAACCTCTCCTCGGTAAAGAGGGGAGTCGCATCAGCAGCAAACAGTAATTGACGCCACTATGACGGTTTACTGCTTGCCGTCATCCCCCAGACAAACACCAGCAGCGATACGACACTGAGCGGTAGCATGATAATGGCAGGCATCTTCGCGCCCTTCTTTATGAGGCGCATTCCGAAGAAAACGCTTAGTGCCAGCGCGACAGCCGCCGCCACGCCGCATCCCACTGGGGGGGTCGTGCGACTGAGCGTGAAACCGACCAGGAGCAGCACGCCGCTGATGAGACTGGCAATGAGTGAGGCTGTGCTCTTCGCTGACTTGTATCCCATAACGCCACCGATGACCGTCACCAGGGCGTAGACAAGCATCACGCCTTGTGCCACAGTAACCTGCACCGTTCATCCCCTCCCTTTTCTGTGCCTCTCATTTTCTCACAAAACGGTGTTGATGCGCAAGCAGTTTTTGCGTCGCTGATGTGTTATAATGGAGGCGACGGTCATCCCTTCGGAGATGCAGTAGCGCCGACATCTGTCAGCAGGATGCAGGCACGATGCCTGCGCTACGGGGAGATGGACCCATGGCAATCAAATTCACCCTGGGACTTTCCATTCTTCTGCAACTTGCCGCTGCCGTCTTGGCGCTGCGGCTGAACTGGCGCTACGGCAAACAGTGGGTCTGGACGCTCATAGCCGCCGCGCTCTGCCTGATGTCCGTGCAACCCTCCATGACGTTCTATCTTCTGCTAAGGGATGTAACGACCCGCCCACCTGAGATGTCGGCTGCACTTACCGCGCTGGCGACTTCCGTTCTCTTGCTGACGGGGATGGCGCTGATGGACCCCCTGTTGCGAGCGACGAGGCGCGCGGGGGAGGCGCTGGCGGAGGAGCAAAAGCGGTTCTCTTTGTTGATGAAGCAGCGCGTCGCGGAACTGGAAAAGGAGATCGCCGAGCGCAAGATTGCGGAACGGAGTCTGTCGGCGCAGTATGCGGTAACGCGCGTGTTGGCGGAGTGCGCCTCGTTGGACGAAGCAACGCCCAAAATCATCCAGGCGATTTGCGAAAGTTTAGGGTGGGTTCACGGGGCGATATGGCGCGTGGACCGCGCCGCGAACGTCCTGCGCTGCGTCGAGGTCTGGCACGCCCCTCACGCCAACGTTGCCGAGTTCGTAGAGGTGAGCCGACAAATGACGTTCCCGCCGGGGGTGGGGTTACCCGGTCGCGTCTGGGCGAGCGGCGCGCCGGCGTGGATTCCCGACGTCGTGTGCGACGCCAACTTTCCCCACGCGCCCTACGCGGATAAAGTGGGATTGCACGGGGCGTTTGGATTTCCAATTCAGGGCAGCCGCGAGATCCTCGGCGTCATGGAGTTCTTCAGCCCGGAGATTCGCCAACCGGACGAGGACGTGCTGCGAATGATCTCGACGGTCGGGATGCAGATCGGGCAGTTCATCGAGCGCAAGCAGATGGAGCAGGCGCTGCGGGACGAGAAAGCCCTCTACCACTCTCTGGTGGAAAACCTACCATCTTTGAACATCTTCCGCAAGGACCTGGACGGACGGTTCACATTCGGCAACACGATGTTTTGCCGCACGCTGGGGAAGCCGTGGGAGGAGATTCAAGGCAAAACCGACTTTGATTTTTTCCCGGCAGAGCTGGCGGAGAAGTATCGGCGGGACGACCGCCAGGTTATCGCCACCGGCACGGTGTTTCGGGACGTCGAGGAACACCACACGCCGGCGGGGGAGAAGATGTATGTCGAGGTGCGCAAGTCGCCTGTCTACGATTCGCGCGGGGAGATCGTCGGTGTGCAGGGGATTTTCTGGGATGTGACCCGTCAGAAGCAAGCGGAGCGAGAACTGCAGCAAGCCAAGGAGGCTGCCGAAGCCGCCAATCGCGCCAAGAGCGATTTTCTCGCCAACGTTAGCCACGAAATCCGCACCCCGATGAACGGGATTATCGGCATGACGGAACTCGCCCTCGACACGGACCTGACGCCCGAACAGCGCGAGTATCTGACGATGGTGAAGGAGTCCGCCGATGCGCTGCTGGTGGTCATTAACGACATCCTCGACTTCTCCAAAATCGAGGCGGGCAAGCTGGAACTGGAGACCATTGACTTCAGCCTGCGCGATAGCCTCGGCGCCACGCTCGATGCCTTAGGCATGCGCGCTCACAACAAGGGGTTGGAACTGGCATGTCACGTGCTGCCCGACGTGCCCGACGCGCTGGTGGGCGACCCCAATCGTCTGCGGCAGATCCTCGTCAACCTCGTCGGCAATGCCATCAAATTCACCGAGCAAGGTGAGGTCGTCGTCCGCGTCACCAACGAGTGGCAGACCGAGGACGCGGTCTGTTTGCGTTTCGCAGTGACGGACACGGGCATTGGCATCCCGCCCGAAAAACAGCGGACGATCTTTGAGGCGTTCACGCAGGCGGACAGTTCCACCACCCGCAAATACGGCGGCACGGGATTGGGTCTAACGATCGCATCGCAACTGGTCAACATGATGGGAGGGAAAATTTGGGTCGAGAGTGAAGTCGGCAAAGGCAGCACGTTCTGTTTCACGGCGCGGTTTGGGCTTTCGACTTCAGAACGTTGCAACGTTCCACCCTTAGAACGTTCCCACCTCTCCGACCTGCGCGCCCTCATCGTGGACGACAACGCGACCAACCGCCGCATCTTGGAAGAGATGCTTACCGGTTGGGGCATGAAGCCGACTGCCGTGGAAAGCGGGGCAGCGGCGTTGGCGGCGATGGAGCGCGCTGCGCGGGACGGACAACCTTTTGGCTTAATACTGATTGACGTCAACATGCCTGAGATGGACGGTTGGACGGTGATGGAACGTGTCAGACAGAACTCTCACCTCGACGGCGTGGCGATCATGATGCTCTCCTCCGCCGACTGGCGCGGCGACGCCACCCGCTGCCGCGCGTTGGGCGTTTCCTATCTGACGAAACCCATCAAACCGTCCGAACTGCTGGACGCCATCATGGCAACGTTCGGCGTTCCCACGTTCCACCATCCCAACGTTCCAACGTCCCAACCCTCTGGGCCGCCACTCGTTCCCCGTCGACGTCTCTCCATCCTGCTGGCGGAAGACCAAGTGATTAACCAGAAATTGGCGGTTCACCTGCTGGAAAAGTGGGGGCACGGCGTCACCGTCGCCCAGAACGGCAAAGAGGTCCTCGCCCTGCTGGAAAAACAGCCCTTCGACCTGGTGCTGATGGACGTGCAGATGCCAGAGATGGATGGGTTTGAAGCCACGCGACGCATCCGCGCACACGCGAACCCGCGCCTGCGCTCCCTGCCCATCGTCGCCATGACCGCCCGCGCTATGACGGGCGACCGCGAACGCTGCCTCGCGGCGGGCATGGACGGCTACGTCGCCAAACCCCTGCAACCCCGAGAACTGTTTGAGGCTTTGGAAGCGGCCAGTCACCAACCCGTCCTCCCTGCGGCGAACGACACACCTGCGCCCGAGGCGTCGCCCCCCGCACCGCAAGACATTATTGACCGCGCCGCCATTCTCGCGCGCGTGGACGGCAACGTCGAACTGCTGCGTGAAATCGTGTCCCTCTTTCTCAACGACTGTCCCCGCCTAATGAACGAGGTGCATCAAGCCGCCGCCCGTCGTGACGGGCAAGCGCTGGAACGCGCCGCCCACGCCCTCAAAAGCGCGGTCAGCCTCTTCAACGCGGAGGCTGCCTTCGAAGCCGCCCTCCGCTTAGAAACCATTGCCCATGACGTAGAGGTAGGCGCTCCTGCCAGTCCGTGCGTGGAAGAAGCCATCAGGACGCTGGAAGAGGCAATCGAACGCCTAAAATCTGCGCTCACCCTACTCGGGAAGGAATACCCAAGTTAAGCCGATCAAGACGGTTGAGAAGTTTGCAACCGGCTCAACCGGTTCAACTGGCTCAACTGGCTCAACCAAGGTGACGTATGAGAATCCTCATTGCCGAAGACGACGTTGCCAACCGTCGTTTGCTGGAAGCCACACTCCAAAGAATGGGCTACGAGGTCGTGACGACTCAGAACGGTGAGGAAGCGTGGCAGGTGCTGCAGGGTGACGACGCCCCCTCGCTGGTCATTCTCGACTGGATGATGCCCTACATGGACGGCATCGAGGTCTGTCGCCGCGTGCGCGCCCTGCCCAAGCCCCGTCTGATTTATATCATCATGCTCACCGCCAAAGGACAGCGTGAGGACATCGTGACCGGGCTTTCAGCGGGAGCGGATGACTACATTACTAAGCCCTTTGACCGCGAAGAGCTCCAAGCCCGCTTGCAAGTGGGCGAGCGCATGTTGGAACTCCAAAAGACCCTCGCCGAACAGGAGAAACAACTGGCAGTCACCCGCGCTGTTCTCCTCGAGCGCGAGCGCTTCGACGCCGCCATCGCGGCGATGGACGACGGCATCCTCGTCACCGACGGCGACTGGCGCATCACCAGCGCCAACCGCGCCGCCTGTCGCCTGCTCAACCTGCCGATGGAGGCCTGGATGGGAATGTCGTTAGAGGACGCCCTTGCCCCCTTCACCCTCTCGGAGCCGCTCTCAGAGATGCCGTTAGCGCACGGCAGCACGATCGCCTTTGAAATCGGGCGGCTCAACACCCAACCGCCGCTCTACTTAGACGCCCACCTGACCTGTCTATTCGACCCGCCCAATACCTTGTCCAGCACCGTGCTGACCTTGCGCGACATCACCGCCGAACGCCACGCCCAACGACTGCAAGCCAATTTCTTCATGCTCGTTTCGCACAAACTCCGCACACCGCTGACGATTGTGGGCGGATTTCTGGACCTCGTCCACCGGCTGCCCGCCGAGCGATTTCTGCAGGAGAGGGAGTCTCTGCTTGACATCTGCCTGTCCGAGTTGCGACGGCTGGAAGAGACAGTGGAAAAACTGCTTAACTTCAAAGCCCTCAGCACCCAGCAATTCGAAGCCGCCTCCCAGCACACCGACGTTGCCGCCGCCGTGGCCGCCGCGAGCGAACAAATACACTCTCGCTATCCGTCCAAGACCATCGCGGTCACCACCGCCATCGCCCCCGACGCCACGCACGTTGACACCCGCGCCGACCACTGTCAAATCCTGCTGGAACAACTCCTCGACAACGCCGCTAAGTTCGGCGACAAAGACCCCGTGCGCGTGGCGGTCGAAGTCGAACGCTCCGACCCGTCTCGGCTGCGTTTCTCCGTCCGCGACAACGGGCCGGGCATACCGCACGAGTATTACGACAGAGTGTTTGAAGGCTTCGTGCAGATTGAAGAGCACGTCACGGGGCAGGTTCCCGGCTTAGGCATTGGACTCTTTACCGCCCGACAAATCGTCCGCGCCTACGGCGGCGACATCTCCCTCCAGTCGCGCCTCGGCGAAGGCACGACGGTAACGTTCACGCTGCCCGCCGCCGCATCAGCCGAGGAAAGCGTGTTGTGAGAGCCGCAGGGAAGCCGTCGCCCTCGTCGGTCAGAGCTTCATTGGCATCAGGCTGCGGAGGTCATGAAGGGTTCCCCGCGGCACGTCCGCGCCCTCCTGCGCCGCCGTCGCTATGTGGGGAGTTTCATCGACGACTGGCGCGCAAGCATTTGACAAATCCCCGCTCCGCGTGATACCATCACCTAAGAAGAACAAAGCAGGAGGTCAACCCGATGAGAAAACTCCTCGTCTTTTTGGGCGTCGCGTTGTTGGCAGCCACGCTCGGGGTGCAGTCGAAGGTGGTAAGGATGTGGTCCTTCGATGCGGACAAAACCGACGCGATACCCCCAGGTTTTACGAACGCGGTCGGCGAGTGGAAAGTCGTCGCGGATAACACCGCTCCGTCGAAGCCGAACGTGTTGGCACAGAGGGGGAAGAGCGAGCGAACGACGTTCAATGTCACGCTCATCCGCGATACGAACTACAAGGACGTGGACATCTCGGTCAAGATGAAAGCCGTCGCGGGGCAGATGGATCAAGGTGGCGGCGTGGTCTGGCGGGCGAAGGACGCGAAGAATTACTACATCGCGCGCTACAATCCACTGGAGGACAACTATCGTGTTTACAAGGTCAAGGACGGCAAGCGCACACAGTTGCAGAGCGCGGACATCAAGCGCACCGACGGTTGGCATACGCTGCGCGTGACGATGCAAGATGACCATATCCAGGGCTACTACGACGGCAAAAAATACCTTGACTGTAAAGACAGCACGTTCAAAGACGCAGGCAAGGTCGGCTTGTGGACGAAAGCGGACGCGCAAACCCATTTTGACGATTTGACCGTCAGCGGGAAGTAAGGGCGCCTAACGAAACCGCCCGCAGGAGGCGGACGCGGCGCAGACTCCCTGTGGACTCCGCCTCCGAGGGCGCAATTTGTGGAGGATCTATACCGCCGACATTCTACTCGTTGGAAGGGATTGAGTCACCTCAGGAGGGTCAAGGTCGGGATTCACCCATGCGAGCCTTCATCCTTTTGCTTCTCATCAGCGGGTTACCGTTATCATCTCTGCCCGCGCAAACGCCGCCGCCTTCCGACGCGTCGGGGCTGTCGGTGAGCGCGTCAGTCGGTTTCGGTGGGTTCGTGAAAATCGGCAGATGGGCACCGCTGTTTGTGACCGTGACACATCGCGGGGAGCCGACGCCCGTCGAGATTCGCGTGGAGTTTGCCGTCGGCATGGAGACGGCAAGCACGCTCCTCAAGCGCGACCGGTTGGCAGGCACGGCGCGGAAGATGTATGTCCTCTACCTGCGCCCCAATGCCTACACGGACGAGATTCGCGTCACCGTGCGCGCGGGCGGGCGCGCCGCCACACAAATCGTGCATACGGAAGTCGTCAACCAACGTGAACCGTTCGTCGTCATCCTCAGTGACAGCCGCGTTGGACAGAACTTGGTTGTGCGGGCAAAAAGTTCTCCTGACGGCTTCGCCCCTTGGGGTTCGTCGCAAACGCAAATCGTCTACGCCGACCCGCGTTTGTTGCCCGACCGCTGGTATGGTTATCACGGTGTCGACCTGCTGATGTTTAGTGACATCTCCCCCCGCAGCCTTTCCACCGACGCCGCAAGGACCATAGAACGCTGGGTCAGCGGCGGCGGCAGACTGGCTGTTTTCGGCGGCGTGCAGGGAACGGTGTGGAAGGGGACGTGGGTGGAAAAACTGCTGCCCGTCAACATCGGCAGCGGCACGCGGGTTGTGCAACTGCCGCGTGAGTTCGTGACGCGCTACGGCAGTGAAATACGCAGCGAACCTGCCGGTGGCGGTATCATGTTTCGGCCGGTGTTCAGCAAAAGGGGCGAGATAAAGGGGAGCGTCGTCGTGACCGAGTCCCAAGTTAAAGAGCGTGCGCATATAGAAAGCGCGAAGGTCGGCGACCTCCTGGGGGTTACGCAGTATATGCCTGTCTCGACTGATGAGGTCGTGGGGAAAGTGGGCAACCTTCCCTTAGTGGCAGGGTGGCGGTGGTGGCGCGGCACA
>JANWYM010000969.1 GCA_025055355.1 Abditibacteriales bacterium | reverse complement strand
ATGATAGGCTGGGCGTTATCTGGCTCGTCGCCGTGCATCCAGCCGACGATGATGGGGTCGTCCTTGTGCGCTAACCCCACCCTGTTCTGCTCACAAATCACCGGCATCCCCGCCGCCTTGAGCGCGGCGAGTTGTGCCTCAGTCGGTCCACGCCAGAGACCGACGTAGAGGTTAATCCCTGCCGCCTTGAAGCGTGGGGCGTTTTTGGGGTCTTGCAGCCAGACGGCGATGGGAAAATAACTGGGGTCTGAGGGCGGACCGTTCTTCCACAGTGCATAAGCATTGCGCTGTTCTGCCAAGCCGCTGCACGTCTTGGCGCAAAGATACGCGACGACGATGAGGATGGAGGCAAAAATCATGAACTTCATAGTATCTCACCTCAACCTGTATCCGTTGATAACACCTCATCCAACGGCAGCGTCACTCGCATCGGATTCCGCCACACCCAGCAAATCGGTTGCTCCTTGCGACGGTAGCCAGATACAACGTCGTCAGTGGAGTAAACCCGCTTCGCGCCGCCTTCCTGTACGAACTCATATAGCGGCATGGCAGTCGCAGGCGGCTCTTTGGTGTCCGCCGGCAGCGCATAGAATGCGGGCTCAACTTTCTCGGCTGGCGAGGTCCCGACCCTCAGCCTCCTGTCGTTCCCTGCTCTCTCCACGTAAACCGCCACCGCTCCTTCCTTCGCTCTATCCCACGCAAAAAAGGCGACGGACAACCGTTTCTGGGCGGGTTTTAAACGGCGGCGCGTGGCGAGTTCTCCCCCCGGCAACTGATAGACAGGCACCGGTAGCACGAGCCGCGCGTCGGACAAATCCAACTTATACATGATTTGGTTGTAGTCGTAGCGCGGCGTGGGGTTGTCGTTGCCGGAGAATGTGTGGGTGTAAGTGCCCTCAAAAAAGATGATACGCCCGTTGTCCTTGTCGAACATCGGGTGCTGCTTGGGGTTGTAGAAACTATATCGGTCGTGCGTGACGACCTTGCGCGCATAGACCCATGGACCGACCGGTGTGTCGGCTTCGGCAAACCAGACTTCACCCAGCGGCGAGGTGCCGAACGACTCAGTGACAATCATCACCCATCGCTGGCGATACGCGTTCCA
>JANWYM010000968.1 GCA_025055355.1 Abditibacteriales bacterium | reverse complement strand
AGCGAAACGATACGCCGCCCCAAGACGTCAATAAGGACAAATCCAGCGCCTATGGAGGAGTAACCATGAGAACGACTTTGACTCTCGGCTTGTGTATCTTGACCTGCCTCGCGGTGTTCGCCCAGAACTCGTCCCGCCCCGTATGGAAGAATCTGGGCGCGCCGCAATTGGTGATGGACGGCGATCAGCCCATCAACGTGGACATTGGGCACGCCGCGCCTGCCGTGGTGGACTTCGACGGCGATGGGAAGAAAGACCTCCTCGTCGGTCAGTTCGGCGGCGGCAAATTGCGGATTTACCTCAATAAAGGCTCAAACGCTGAACCGAGGTTTCAGGGCTTCACCTATCTGACCATCAACGGCAAAGAAGCCACCGTGCCGTTCGGCTGATGCATCGGCTTCACGCCGCAGTTGGCGGATTTGAACGATGACAAGAAACCAGACCTCATCTCTGGCTCCTACACCCCAGGGGACATTTACTGGTTCAAAGCAGGCGCGCAGGGATTTGAGGAAGGGCAGAAGATTCCTGAAACGACCCCCAGCAGCATCGAACGCGCGGCGAGCGCGGCATCGTGCGCGGACTGGGATGGCGACGGCGACCTCGATATACTGGTGGGCAACATCGCCGGTGAGGTCTACTGGCTTGAAAACGAGGGCAACAAAGCGCAGTTCAAGTTCGGCTCGCGCCGCGCCCTCAGCGTCGCCGGCGCGCCGTTGAAGGTAGGAGGAGGCGACGCTCATCCTGTCGCAGTGGATTGGGACGGCGACAGCGTGCTGGATCTGCTCGTGGGTTGCGGCGACGGCTCGGTGTTGTTCTGCAAAGGCACGCCGTCGCAGTCTGGTCGAGCGCCGACACTGCTCACGAAGACCCCTTTGAAGGCGGGCGGCCAACCCATCGCCTTGGGGCATCGCGTCAAACTGTTCGTCTGCGACTGGAATGAGGACGGACAGTTAGATTTGCTCGCGGGCAACTTTAACTTCAAGGAGCCGCGAGAATACATCGGTAACGTCTACGTGATGTTGCGGCAACCATAGAATCATCTGCCAACGGATAAAAAGTCCTAACGGATAACGTGAAAAAATCATAGCGGCGCGTCTGTCGGGTTT
>JANWYM010000967.1 GCA_025055355.1 Abditibacteriales bacterium | reverse complement strand
CGAAGTAAATCGTCGAGAAACCGCGTTGCTTTCTTCGGAAGCAAAAGAACACCTCTCTCACCTCGCAATGGCGTAAAGCGCTACTCAATTAACATCGTCGCTTTCGTAGAGTAGGTAGGACTGAATATGGGAATGCCGAAGAAGGTGGAAGGGAGGAACAGTTTCCTCTGCATGTTGTAGGTGATGGTGACAGTGATGGGGTTGCCACTGACGCGCGTCGAACTCCCCTCCGCCGGCGTGATGGTAATGGTCATGTCGCTATATTTGATAAGTCCGGGGGTTGCTGTCTGAATGTAGGAACGAATCGCGGCATCGGTGCCGGGACGCACGGCGGCGTAGCGGGCCCCCTCGCGGCTGAGGTGCGAGAGAGTAATTGCTGTGTTCATGATGACCCCATACTGGATAATGAGCAGAGATAGAATCAGTAAAAACGTGATGACCAACGCAAACTCCACCAGCGTAGCACCACGTTGTCGTTGATACCCTAACATAGGAACCGCTCCCTTTTTGCGCTCTGGGCATCAGATTGTCGGCATGATAAATCGTTGAATTTTAGATTAAGCGAGATGCGTGTAAGCAACTGCGCCACTACGGTTATACCACAAAAGAGGGCGGAGCCACCCCGCCATGACGACGCAGCCCCTCGCTCCTCCTCGGAGAAGGCACATCCGTCCGCGGGGGGGAGTTCGTGCGGGGGGCAGTCGAGGGGATCCTCCTGGCGAAGTGAGACGAGGCAGCTGTGACGACAGTAAGGGCGTCGCGGAGTTGATTGTGGGGGCGGGCAGGGACGCCCGCCCCTCGTTGCACGAGTTCACGAACGAAACAGTTTCTTTAAGTCCTTGTAGCCAATCAACTTGATGCCTAGCGAGTCAATCAGTTGCTTCGTCTTCGGGTCGGTGAAAATTTGATATTCGTGCCAGCGCGCTCGCCAGTTGCTGGTGATGGCGCGGATTTCCTCGTCGTCCAGGCTGAGGTGAACGATGACTTCCGTCACGCCCGGCTGGAGGTTGCGCAGAAACTTGTAGTAGTTCTCGCGCCGCTCTTCCAGCGTATCACCGCCTTCGCCGGTGTTGAGCATGTCGAGGAACACGAAGCCCTCCCTCTTCA
>JANWYM010000966.1 GCA_025055355.1 Abditibacteriales bacterium | reverse complement strand
GCACATGCAGCCTGCAATGGTCCCGACGCGGGAGGAGCGGAACAAGGCGCGCACTTCGGCGACGCCCAACAACCGCTCCTCGGTGATAGGTTCTAACAACCCCTCCATCGCCCCGCGCACCTCGTTAACGGCGTCGTAGATGATGTCGTAGGTGTGAATGTCCACCCCCTCACGCTCGGCAATGGCGCGGGCGGTCGAATCCACCTGCACGTGGAAGCCAATGATGATGGCGTTGGAGGCGGATGCCAGCATGACGTCCGATTCGCTGATGTTGCCGACGGCGCGGTGGATGATGCGCACGCGCACCTCCTTGGTGCTTAAGCCTTCCAACTCTTGCGACAACGCTTCCACCGAGCCTTGCACATCGGCTTTGAGGATGATGTTGAGTTCCTTCACATCGCCTTTTTGGATCTGCGAGAACAGGTCGTCTAACGAGACGCGCGGGCGGGAACCGAACCGCCCCTCGCGGGACTCCCGCGCAAATCGCTCTGCCTCCTCGCGGGCACGCTTCATGTCCGGCACGGCGCGCAGAATATCGCTCGCGTAGGGGACTTTGTTGAGTCCGATGATGCTCACGGGCGTCGCCGGTCCGGCGGTGTCCAACGGATCGCCTTTGCAATTGAGCATCGCCCGCACCTTGCCGTAGGCATCGCCTGCCACGATGCAATCGCCTTTTTTCAGCGTGCCTTTCTGCACCAGCACGGTGGCGACGGGACCTTTTTGTGGGTCCATTTTCGCCTCAATCACTGTCCCCTGCGCCCAGCCTTCCGGGTCGGCTCTGAGTTCCAGCATTTCGGCGACCAGCAGGATGTTTTCCAGTAACTCCTCCACCCCTTCCCCCGTCTTCGCGGAAACGGGGACGCAGATCGTCCCGTCCTTGAGCGGGTCGCCGCCCCAGTCCTCAGGCATCAGATTATGCTCAGCGAGTTGTGCCATCACGCGGTCGGGGTCGGCGTCGGGGCGGTCTATTTTGTTGATAGCGGTGACAATCGGCACCTGCGCGGCGCGGGCGTGGTCAATCGCTTCCAGGGTGGTCGGCATCACCCCGTCGTCGGCCGCCACGACGAGCACCGCGATGTCCGTGACGTGTGCCCCCCGCGCCCGCATCGCCGTAA
>JANWYM010000965.1 GCA_025055355.1 Abditibacteriales bacterium | reverse complement strand
GGCGTCTGGAGGTGTCTGGCACGAAGGACGTGCACAAGGCGCTATGCCGCGCTGCTTCATGCGTCTCGCCACCTTGAAAGGAAATCGGATAGGAGTCCGCCAAAGTCGGGACTCTTATCGCACAAGGCTTGAAGGCTCTCGCGCAGTCGCTCCATCGCCCGACTGCGCTGATTGCGCACGGTATTGACAGTTGTGCTCAAAATGTTCGCGATTTCGTTATCGGTCAACTCCCACTCGTTGGCGATGTCCAGACGTATAATCGCCCGCTGCTGCTGTGACAGTTGAGCCAAGGCTTGATGCACCGCCCGCCGCAGTGCCGTTCTCCCGAAAGACGATAACGCTTCCTCAGACACGTCCGTTTCCGCATCTGCAATGCTGTCGGCAAGCGTCGCACCGTCTCCGTCGTTGGCATCCTCCCTCATCTCGTCCAGTGACGCCTGTAGCGGCTGTCGCTTCTGCTGGCGGGCGTCGTCGCGGATGATATTGAGAGCCACCACGTTCGTAAAGCCTATCAGTTGAGCGATGGGATGCTTGCCGACTTGTTCCTGAACGTTTTCCATAGGATAATCCGTCCTCCCCTTGATTATTTTTAGATGTGCGTAAAGCCGTTGATCGGCGATTTCTGTCAACGAATCGGAAACGAATCAACGCAGTAGGGGCGGGCGTCCTGCCAGCCCTCATTCGTTCATGGGTTAGGATTCATTGACAGCAAGGTGACAAAAAGCGATTGACACATATCCCTTCCTCGTTTGTAAACGTCCACCTCAGCGAAACGTTAGCAGGAAGAGGCAACTCTAAAGTCGAAACCGCCCTTGCTGAATCGCTTGCCACGTCCGTTCAAACGCCTCCCCTGCTTTATCCTCCGCATTCTCGGGCGCGTATCCTTCCCGAATGAAGCTTTTATAGAACCGGTTCCATATCCACCACGCCAGTGCGTCTGCCTCGTCCTCGCTGGCGGCACCGTCCTGGCAGCGACGGACCAACCGCACCACCTCATCGTTCGATAGGCGTGGATTGCGTTGACGTTGACGGAGCATTACCAGCGCGTTCACCTCCAGTCGCCCATCAGCACAAACGGCGCCCAGTAAAACGGATGCTTACGTTTCCCGTCCTTCA
>JANWYM010000964.1 GCA_025055355.1 Abditibacteriales bacterium | reverse complement strand
CTGCCAACGTGCGAACGTTCCAACCTGCCAACGTGCCAACGTGCTAACGTGCCAACCTGCCAACGTGTCAACGTGCGAACGTGCCAACCTGCCAACGTGTCAACGTGCGAACGTGCCAACCTGCCAACGTGCCAACGTGCGAACGTGCCAACGTGCCAACGTGCCAACGTGCGAACGTGCCAACGTGCTGACGTGCTGACGTGCTGACGTTTCGATGAAAGTCCTTCTCCATCTGCGTCCCAATCATCAGACTGTCCCCGGTGGCGATTTGGTGCAACTGCGGGAGACGGCAGCGGCGCTGGAGCGCTTGGGCGTGCGGGTGACCGTGGGGTCGGTGATGGATGCCGACCTGACGGAGTATGACGTGGTGCATTTATTCAACCTGTGCGTGCCGGAGTTTCTGGTGGAGCCATGTGTTTGGGCGCGGTTGGAACAGAAGCCAGTCGCACTCTCGACGATTTACTGGGACACGCAAGAGTTTGCCGACAACGTAGGGCGGATTCGGCGGGGGGAGATTCCGCAGTGGGGCAGCGCGAATGGAGCAGTCAGCCAAGATGATGCACCGTCTACCGCGCCGCCGAGGTCAGAGGAACCCTATTTTATTTTGCGGGCGGCGCGGCAGCGGTTGGTGGTGGCATGGAGCGATATCTATCTCCCCAACTCGGAGCTTGAAGCGCAGAAACTGATGGCGGATTTCGGCGTGGAGCGCGAGAAGATTCAGGTGGTGCCGAACGCCGCTGCGGAGAAGTTTCTGAACGCGCAGCCGAACGGGTTCGCGGCGCGGCACGGGATTCGCGGAGATTTCGTGCTATGCGCGGGGCGCATCGAGCCGCTGAAGAACCAACTTGCCCTCATCCGCGCTCTCAAGCCCTACCGCGTTCCTCTTGTGTTGGCGGGCGCGGAATACGACGCGGCGTATGCGCAGTTGTGTCGCAAAGAGTCCTACCCCGATGTCAAGTTCGTCGGCAAGGTCGGACAGGACGCGCTGGCTTCTGCATACGCAGAAGCCAAAGTCCATGTGCTGCCCAGTTGGTTGGAAACGTGCGGGTTGGCAAGTCTCGAAGCCGCCTTAGCCGGTTGTAACATCGTCTCGACGAACCGAGGGGGCGCGCGGGAGTATCTC
>JANWYM010000963.1 GCA_025055355.1 Abditibacteriales bacterium | reverse complement strand
ACCTGTAAGATGCGTTTCAGCATCGCTCCCGGCTTGCCGCTGCCGACGGGGACGTTGTTGATTCTGACGACGGGGGCGAGGCAAAACGGCGTGGAAGCGAGGAAGGCTTCGTCGGCGTTCATCACGTCGAAGGGCTGCAGGTCGCGCTCGACGAACGGGATGCCCAGTTGCGCGCAGATTTCGATGACGGTCTGGCGGCTGATGCCGGGCAGAGTGTTGCGCAAAGTGGGAGAATGAATCGCGCCGTCGCGGGCGATAAGGAAGTTCGCGCCGCTGGTTTCCGTCACATTCCCGTCGAGGTCGAGGAGGAGCGCCACCGCACCCGGATGGGACTGCGCCACTTCAAGGTCAGCGAGGTAAAAGTGCATCCGACTGCGATACTTCACCTTGGGGTCGTAGCACTGCGGCGGGACGTGACGAATCGAGGGCGTGACGACGTGCGCGCCCTCGAGGAAGAAACGCTTGTAAGGATGAAACCGCAGCGGGAAGGTATGCACGCACAGCGTCGGCTTGACGGTGCGCGGGTCCACGTCGGCGTAATATGCCATCAGCCCGGGCGTGGCGAAGTGAATCAGCCCCAACTCCTCCGTGTCGGTCAACGGGAAGTTGGCTTCGAGAACGCGCCGTGAGATGTCGGTGAGTTCTTCGGGGGTCAGTCCGATGTCAATGCGCGTGTAGCGCAGCGAGCGATAGAGCCGTGCGAGGTGCGCCTCCAGTTTGAACGGCTGGCGGTGAAACGTGCGCGTCATCTCTGTCACCGTCGCGCCCAACACGACGGCGCGGTCCACGATAGAGACGTGCGCCTGCGACTCCGGGACGAAGTTGCCGTTGAGATAGACGATACGTTCAGCCATAACGACTTGGAGTGACGGAGTGAAAATGTCATTGCGAGCACCGCGAAGCAATCCCCTCCCCTGCTGTCGTCTCCCCACCAGGGATTGCTTCGCTACGCTCGCGATGACAAGTTCAGTATGTCACAATTGGCTCGCACCCTGCCGACGCAAGGTCAGCGGGAGGGCAGGCAAACCAATTGGGGGGCATTACGCAAAATTTGCAACCTTGTAGGAGTGCGCCCAGAGGGCACCGGTAGGGGCGGGCGTCCCTGCCAGCCCTATTGCGGTGACGGAAGCAGGCTGGCAGG
>JANWYM010000962.1 GCA_025055355.1 Abditibacteriales bacterium | reverse complement strand
ACGCGCCGCCCCATGATACTGCCAAGTATCTGCGTTGGCTGGTGCAAAACGTTGCGCCGCAGCGACATGAGGGCTACACGATGGTGACGCTCTGGTTGCCGCGCGGGGACATCACCAGTGAGCAGTTCGCCGCGCTCGCCGACATCGCCGACCAGTTCAGCAACGGCACGGTGCGCACCACCCATCAGCAAAACATCGTGCTGCGCTGGATTCGGCAAGCGCATCTGCCCGCCTTGTTCAACGCCTTAGACGCCGTCGGTCTTGCCGAACCCGTCGCCAAGACGATTGCCGATGTCGTCTCCTGCCCCGGCGCGGATTCGTGCCGATTGGGCATCACGAAATCACGCGGCGTGGCGCGCGCGCTGATGGACGCGCTGGCGGATGAGGCTTACGCCCCCGACCTCCAAGGCGCGACGATTAAAGCCAGCGGCTGTCCCAACGCCTGCGCCCAACACTGGATTGCGACCATCGGCTTACACGGTGCCGCCCTTAAAGGCGCAGACGGCAAGCAGATTCCTGCCTATCAATTGTTGTTAGGTGGCACGATTGGACACGGGGAAACGCGACTGGGCAAGCCCATCCTGCGCCTGCCCGCCCGCCGCGTGCCTGAAGCGGTCCATCGTCTCATCGCTCTCTACCGCTCGGAGAGACAATCTGATGAGGACTTCCCGACCTTCGCCGCCCGCGTGGACGTGGCGCGCGTGAAGGAACTGCTCGCCGACCTGCAAACACCCACCCCCGCCGACGAAGCCGAACCGCTCTTCATTGACTTCGGCGACACGCAGGAGTTCAAGGTGGAAACAGGCGAAGGCGAATGCGCGATTTAGCCAATCGTCCTTGTCGTCGTCATCGGCAGTTTATACTTATGATGTAAATGAGCGATTACGAGGACGACGACGAGGACGATAAACGACTTAATGTGAAACTCGGCATTCTTCTCACCCAATCACCCTATCAGCATCAACACTGGGAGACCGCCTGCCACATCGCCGACGCGGCGTTGAGCAAGGGACACGAGGTGCGGTTGTTTCTCTACATTGACGGCATCTACACACCCAACAAGCACCAGACGCTGCCCGACAATTCCGTGCTACCCAAGGACCGCATCGCTGCGCTGATGGCGCGAGGAATGACCGTGCTGGTCTG
>JANWYM010000961.1 GCA_025055355.1 Abditibacteriales bacterium | reverse complement strand
AACTTCAAATTTAAAAGGCAAAAGTTGTCACATTCCTGTTCACTTTTTTCCTGTCTTCCGGAGCAGACGCATAAGGGCTCCGAGAGGATCGCCTATGGACCTGACAATATCCCACTCCATAAGAAGCAGGGAGGAGTTTCTCATGTCTCAACTGAGACACCACGCCGCCTGAAAATGTCATGGCGAGCGCAGTGAAGCAATACCCGCCGCAGGCGTCTCCTCCGCAGGAGATTGCTTCACTGGGCTCGCCATGACAGGTGTTCTCAAGGGAGAAGTTGGCGACCTGCTCTTCATTATCTGATGATGCTTGAGGAACATGAGGGAGCGGAATGAAAGAGAAGCACCACGTCGAACTTTTCCGCAGCGATGTCATCGCAGCGCGAGTGTAACACCGCAACGCCCCAATCTACTGCGGCGGTGCCCCCGCGCACGCTGGGGTTCGCCAGCGTGGTGGGGATTACTTTTTTCTGCGTGGCGGGCGGCGCGTATGGGCTGGAGGACGCCGTCGGCGCGGTCGGTCCGATGTGGACGCTCGTAGCGATTTTGGTCGTGCCGTGGCTGTGGGGGCTGCCGACGGCGTTGATGACGGCGGAACTGTCGGCGGCGATGCCCGAAGACGGCGGTTACGTGGTGTGGGTCGAGCGAGCGTTCGGGCGGTTCTGGGGCTTTCAGGAGGGCTGGTGGAGTTGGCTGTGCAGTTTCGCCGACAACGCGCTGTATCCCGTCCTGTTCGCTGAATACCTCAAGTTCTGGTATCCCAAGATGACGCCCGCGCAATACCTCACGGTTTGCCTGCTGTTCATTGCCGTTTTGACATGGCTCAACGTGCGCGGCACGAACCTCGTCGGGTTCAGTTCAGCGGCGTTTACGGTCATTGTCCTCGCGCCGTTTGCGATGATGGTCGTGTTGGGGCTGCCACAGGTAAAGCCGGAGGTGTGGACAGCCGCAACCCCTCCTTCACAAGGAGGGACTGGGGAAGTTGCTCGGTGGAGCACATTACTGAGTGTGATCCTCTGGAACTACTGCGGCTGGGACAACGCGGGCTGCTGCGGGGGCGAGGTGCGCGAGCCGAACCGCACGTATCCCAAGGCCATGATGACGACGGTGGTTCTCGTAACGTTGGTTTATCTGCTGCCCGTTGCCGTCGGG
>JANWYM010000960.1 GCA_025055355.1 Abditibacteriales bacterium | reverse complement strand
AGCAGAATCGCACCGTAAGCCGCTATCAACTCATTCACCGCCACGCCACCCAACATAAAGCACACGCTCGTCAGCGGCAGACTGGCAATCATCAGCAGAAAGATGTGAAACAGCGAGTAAAAAAACTTCCCCGTGACGATTTCCGACGCGGACAAGCCGCTGATGAGAAGTGTCCCCAACGTTTGCTTTTCACGCTCTAACGTCAACGCGATGGACGCTATCGCGGGCGTTAGCAGCGCGACCAGCAGGGCTTGAGCGGTGGAGAAAATGAGAAAGATGTCCCGCCCCACCTCCGGACTCCGCCCCGGCTCGATGCGAATCTCGTTCGGGTAAGCGTAAGCGACCACCAGGGCAAGCACGCCGACGTAGGCGCCCATCAACCAAAACGGGCGCCCGTGCCGCAGCGCGAGGCGGAGTTCCTTCACCAGCAGAGGGTTGGAGAACATAGTCTGCTCAAAAACACTGACCGCAGAAATCCAGAACCAATGACTCGTAGTTTTGTAATCTGTGGTCCTGGGGTTATACCGTCCTGTGGGCGGTGGCCTTTCTACGGTTCTCACGACGCCTTCCAAGCCTCAGTTCTCGCCCTGTGTTCAAGGTGGAACGGTTACACTTTAGCAGGGTGCGGGGAGGATGTCAAGCGCGGCTCTGCCAACACATAGAGAGCGCAGTCGGCTCCTCGCTTCTTACGGGTTGACCGCCTTCCGCCACTGCGCCTCGAAGTTGTCCTTCGGCTGGAAGCCCAGTAGCCGCTTGGCTTTGTCAATCGGATATTTGCCGTGCGGCAAATCGGCGATGATGTGAAAAATTTCAAAGTGGCGCGGCAGCGGAGGGGCTTCGAGGGCGAGGCGGAACGCTTCGCCGGCGTCGTCCCATGAGACGGTGTAGGGATAGACGTCCGTGCCCGGCATCCACGACGGATGGTGCGGGTCGCGGAAGCCGGAGAAAACCAGCGCGATAACCTGCAAATCGTAGGCTTCGGCGAAGACACGCACGATTTCCTGCCCGCAATATTTACTCATGCCGTAAAGCCCTGTGCCCGGACGTGAGGGCGCGTCTTCGGAGACATCCCAGTCGTGCATATAGCCGTGCGGCGCGACGTAAAGTTGCGGTCCAGTGTGAATGATTCTCTTGATGCCGTGAACCACCGCCG
>JANWYM010000095.1 GCA_025055355.1 Abditibacteriales bacterium | reverse complement strand
GCGGCGCCGGTGATGCTGCAAGAATTCAGGTGGCATAAGGAAACGGTTTAGCGTCTCTTTTGCGATGTTGGACGTTTGCTCGGTAGGTTAAGGATCTGCAAACGTTGCCATCCTTGCGGGTCTGTGGTGAAGCGATAGGCAAACTTGCTCACATGGCCTATTGACGACAGCAAGGCATCCTCAACTCACCTCCTATCTCGGACTGATCCCAAGCCGAACTGGATGTGGTGACTGAAACCGCCTGCGAAAACATACTCAACCGACACACTCAAACTCCCGTCTGGTTGGACAGACACCCAGATGCTATCAATTCCCGACCGTCCCGGAGGCTTCTCAATAGCAACTCTCCCCGGCTCTTTGCCCTGCTGTCTCAGAGTGGCTTCTACCAGTTTCACAGTGCCCAGATCCAACTTCGGCACCGGCAAGTCAGGGTCTGGTCCTGTTTGAGTCCATTCTTTGTAATCTAACTTCAGACGCCGCTCTAATGCCTTGTCCCACTGCTCTGGTGTGAGCCACGTTGCTACGCGCAACCCTACGACAAACCACGGTTGTTCTTTCAGGGTCTTTGCTACGTAGGGGAACTTCGCTGCCAAGTCCTTGACTTCCTCATCCGTAAGATGGCTTTGGCGCAGAAGGGCAGTCGTGAACTCGTCTAATTGCCTTTTCTCTTCTGTCTGCTTGGATCGTGCTTCCTCCCATGCTCGTCGCTGTCGCTCAT
Source organism: Abditibacteriales bacterium (assembly GCA_025055355.1). GTDB lineage: Bacteria > Armatimonadota > Abditibacteriia > Abditibacteriales > JANWYM01 > JANWYM01. Next base: position 10,122 of record JANWYM010000095.1, on the reverse strand, counting down.
CGCTGCGTGTGATAGCAGACGGACGATATAGACGGTAACCATCGGCTTCTCGCTTCCACACGAGGCGCAGGCAGAACGCCAGATGGATAAGCACTTGAGAGGCAGGTTGACTCTGCATAAAGACACTGGCGCGCAAGTCTGCGATATTCTTATCCCATAGGAGCGGCACCCCTGTAAGTTTGGTGATCTGCGGAAGCAGGACAGCCATAGATGTGTCTTTCAACGTGATGCGGATAGGCTTTGTCAATCTGGGATCAGTCATGAGAGCGTCATGTGTATCCGCTGCCCTGACCTGCGGCATTGATAGCACTACGAGGAATGGAAGAAGCTGCCCCACCTGTCGTGTTGACATGGCACTTTGAACCTCCGTCAGTAAGCCGTAGAGCGTGGGGATAAGCACGCTCTACGGCTTCTATCCTTGTGACGGGATTGGCTGGATTGAGGACCATCAGTAAACTTCTCCATGGGCTGTGGCACAGAATGGGTCATCAGGGTCATCGAGGGGATTGCCTGCATCATTCACACAACCCTTAACCCAGCATTCTCCACGCGGCGTTCGTCCCTCAAGACATTAGAATCATCTGGTTGCCGATAACGCTTATGTCGGTTGTTGCCGCGAGGTTAGACGAATGGCTGATGCTTCTAAGATTACCAATCGTATCCCATACAGGCGGATCTGGATACGCACCCGGTACATCCACATCATTCAAACGGTAATCAAACGTCGTAGGTTGATAGACGGCAATGAAATCACCATACAACTCTGCCGTCGGAGCCGGATTGTTATGCGCTATAACCGCTGTCCTCAGAGCCAATGACACCAGCCCACCTACAACCAACAACACCCATTTGCTTCGTCCTATCAACTTGCTCTTCCTCATACTACGTCACCTTTCTTAGAGCCTCTCCGACAACCGAGTGGGGCAGGCTCTATCGGCATTTGATGCAGGCTGAAAGCCTGCCCTACACGGTTGTCGGAGAGGCTCTTGATGAGATGTCACAGGAGTTACGAAGTTTCCTACACAACTGCCTATGTGGCTATTATAAAAAAAAGTCAAGCGTTCGCGCAAAAAAATTGAGCGAAGTCAGGAACTTGATGTGCCGACACAGCCTTGACAGGGCGTGAAGCGGTCAAACATAATCAATGATGAAGAATCTCTTTTGTGTGATTCATGTGTGCGCATTTTCCCCTCCTGCACAGAGGACGGATAATCAAGGCGGGTCAGCGTTCCATCCATTTCTGTGCGGGATGAGCGGAGATGGTGGATGGGAGCGAGTCCGATGATGTCCAGCGCAAAAACGAAACTCTTCGTTCTCCTCCTGCTGTTGGGCGCGGTCACGGCGGCGCACAGCCAGATGGACCCGCAGCAGCCGATTCGCATCGGCATCGGTGGCTTGGAGACACTGGAGCGGCTGGAGGCGAAATACGAGCCTCTGGCTGATTACCTGTCCCGCGCGATTGGTCATCCGGTGGAGATGTTTTACCTGTGGAGTTCTCAAGACCTCATCCAAGCCATGGTGCAACAGCGGATTCAGGTGATGTATGGCTTTGCGGGGGCTTACACGGAAGCGCGGCGGCACGGGGCGGCGGAGCCGCTGGTCAAGCGGGTGCGCCCCAGCGGCAACAGCCGCTACCACGGCGTCATCTTCACCCGCGCTAACGCCGGCATCAAGTCGCTGCAAGATTTGCGGGGCAAGTCCATCGTCTTCTCCGACCGCTACTCCGATGGCGGCTACATCCTGCCGCGCCTGACGCTGGCAAAAGCGGGCATCATTGACCTCAATCGCTTCTTTAAGAGCGTGACCTTTAAATATAACCGCGACAGCGTCATCTACGCGGTGTTGACAGGGCAAGCCGACGTGGGGGTGATTGCCTCCCATCTTTACGACCAGTTTTGGCGCGACCCGCGCGAACTGCAGAAGGTGCTGCCCATTTTGGCGCGCACCGACGACATCGAGTTGGGGCCAGTCAGTTACAACCCGCAGCAACTCCCCCCAAACAGCGACCTCGTGGCGCGGCTCCGGCAGGCGTTTTTGAACATCCGCCGCGACAGCCCGGACCCAGCCCTTCGCAGGTTAGCCAAAGGGTTGGGCATTCAAGGGTTCACGGTGGCGAAGGACTCCGACTATGACGCCATCCGCGCCGCGTGGGATGCGGTGCGCCAACTGCCGGAGGTGTTCGCCTCCCCAGAGCGGGAGGAGGCGCCGGAGTTCGACACGCTCATGCTCGACCCGGTCAAGCACGCGAACATCCCCACATGGCACCCGACGAACTGGCTCAGTTCCGTGCTGCTCTCGGTCGTCGGACTCAGCGTCATTGCCCTAACTATCATCCTGCCGGCGCGCCAGCAGCGCACGCGATTGCAAGCGCGGTTCACCACTTACTTCGTGGCGTTCGTTGCCATCGTGCTGACGCTCTTTGCGATTACCACGATGGTGCAGCAGCGGCGCATCATCCTCCGCGAGGCGGTGGAAAGCCGTCTGCGCCTCGTCGAGCGGCTGGCGAAGCAGAGCCAGGATTTGCTGCTCAAGCAAAACCGCGCGGGCATTGAAGAGTTCGTGGCGACCTATTTGAGGCAGTATGCGGAAGAGGTCCACGACCAGTTCCCGCACGCCAACATCAAAATCGCGTTCGTGGAGGGCAACGGACGGGTGATTTATCCTGAGCGCAACCCCTTCCGCGACGGCGAGCCGTTCGTGGCGGAATACTGGACGCTGCGCGCGAAGAACCCCCAAGACAACCTGCGCATCGGCGGCGTGCAAATCAGCCTGCCGGTGGAGCAGATGGACGCAGCCTGGTTTGCCGCCATGCGGCAGTGGTTCATCGTGCTGTTGTGCGCGGTGCTGGTCGCCTACGGTTTGTCGTCCAGCCTGGCGGCGCACCTCGTCCAACCCCTCACGCAACTTACGGAAGCCGCCGAGCGCATCGGCAGGGAAGCGACCCGTCATCTGACGTGGCAACCGCTGCCCGAAAAGGTCAGCGACGCGCCGCCCAAGGATGAGGTCGGGCGCTTGGTAGACACCTTCAACCAGATGGCGCTGCACCTGGAGTATCATGACCGCGAACTGCGCCGCAAAGTCGCCGAACTGGAGCAGACGCAGAAGGAACTGGAGATGGCGCGCAAGCGCGACTGGATGGCGTTCACGGCGGGGCTGGCGCACAACTTCCGCCGCGAGACGAGCGGTTATCTGCGCTACTGCGATGAATTGATGGAGTTCATCAGAGCCGCGAGCGTCAGCGAGCGAGACCGGGAACGGTTGCTGCGAGCGGTGCGCTTCATCCGCGAAACGGCTTACGACCGGGGAACGTTCTTTGATTTTCTGCACTACTTCGCTCTGCGCCAGATGGGGCGCGACGAGCCGCATACCGTCGACCCGTTGCGCCTGACGTCGGCGGCGGATGTATGCCAATTTGTGGTGAGCCTGTTTGAGCGAGGCAAGCAGGTCAACCTCGCGCGCGGCGGACAGGGGCAGGGGTCGAAGTGGGCGTTTGAGGAAATTCAGCCCTTGGTCACCGTGCCGTCGCGCTGGACGCCGGGCACGTTAGCGGAGCGCCCCGTCATGGTGTTCATCTGGCTGGAGTTGCTGAACAACGCCGTGAAGTGGTGCTCGGGCGCGCTGCCGATTGAGATTTACGCCTGCCAGACGGACAAGGAAGTGGTGTTCGGTTTGACCAACGATTTACAGTTGCGCGTCGGTGGGCGTGACGATGTGGAGTCATGGATGCCGCGCTGTCCGCACGACGCGCCGCGCTACTATCAGTGGACGCAGGACATCGCCGAGCGCTACCTATGCGACGAGTGCCTCGCCAGCGTCATCAGCGAACACTTGCTTCACGCCCCCGCCGCCGGCGAGACGCGCCGCCGCGATGAGCCAGAATACCCCGGCACCGGGCTGGGGCTGTTTCTGATTGACTTCTTCGTGACCGAATTCTATCACGGCACGTTGCGATTGGGCGTGTGTGACCATGAGTTCTACCGACGCCAACGACAGCGCGGGCTATCGTTCAACGGGCGCGACTGGCAGACCGAGAAGCGCGTGTTCTGCGAGTTCACGGTGGCGTATGGGGCGGCGGGGTATATGAAGGACGAACCGTAAGGGGTTCAAGAGTTGCTCAAATGTTACACATCTTCTGCCCGAGGAAGTGCCACGTCCATCGCGCCCGTCGCCTCTCCCGTTGTTCCAGCCCCGAAAGGGACATCAGCAGCACCTCCCACTGACAATTGGCACTCCTGTTCCGTGCCCACGAGGCTCTTGCCCCGTCATGTTCGGGCGCGGCAACGCCACACCGACAGCCTTCCAGGCGACTATTGTAGCAAAACAAAGTCAACGGGAAATCTCGCTTTTTGCGGGGCAGTAATCACAAAAAGTTCTACTATCGAATCGTCTACTCAATCGCGTTGCGTCATAGGGTGCAACGTTGCGAGGTAGGATAGGTTGCCAAGTGACTACGATGGACTGATGCAAGCGAGCGAAACATCATTACAGAGGGCGAATTTTTCCGTGTGTTTTATGTGTGCCAGTTTCTCCTTCGTCGGCAGATAAGAGATAATAAAAGGCGCACGGTGGCGGAGCACCGCTGGAAGCGGATAGGATGTCACCGATGGCTTTGCGACGACATCGCGGGTCGCTTGGTGAGACGAGCAAATACAAAGGGAGGATGGCGATGGAAACCTACTCCGTTCTGTTCTGCGACGATTTTGCGACGCAGTTTGAAGACTTCAAGATTCTGGTGCAGGAGCGGCTGGAAAGTGAGGAGGGCATCCGATTAGAGCCGCTGCACTACGCGCCTTGCTACGAGCGGATGCCGGGCTTGGAGCGGGTTTACGGGGCGGGGGTGAAGTCGGTGAAGGAACTCGTCGGCGAGGAGGGCAACCGCTACGACATCGTGGTGTGCGATCTGAACTTTCAGGAGGCGGGGTTCGGCGGTCCGCGCGATGGGTTCAAAATTTTGCGTTACATCAAGGAGCGCAGCCCTGACACGGAAGTGATGCTGTTCACCGCCTACGGGCGCATGGTGTTCGGTAGCGAAGCCGCCGAGTTCGCCCGCGATGTCGACCTGAAAAAAGGCGCGTGGGTGGAGTTCGACATCAAAGCGCCCGACCGGGGCTGGGGTCCGGTGCGCACCACCCTCAAGGGGATGCTCAACCTCGTTGACCAGCGGCGCGAGATGCAGCGGCTCATGCGGGACGAAGATTTGCTGCCCGCCCTGTATCACGTCGTCCTGCGCTACCGCGGCGACGAGGACATTGACCCGCAAACGCAGTTCGTCGAGGGACCTCTGCAAGTCGAGGTCACGCCGAGGTTCCCCCCTCTCCCTTCACAAAAGGGGACATTCCCTCCCTCTGCCCCTTCACAAGGGGAAGCGTTTCCTCCCTCTCCCCCTTTACAAGGGGGAGAAGGTGGGGGTCCGTCCATCGCGTTCGAACTGACCAAGAATCAAAGTCGCCTGTTTCAGTTTCTCGCCCGCGAGCGCAACCTGCGCCGCGTGCACTCCGCGCAACTGCTGCTGCGTCGCTTGAACGAGGCGAACGCGCAGGTGGTTTATAAACCTTTCCCTGAATCGGCGAAGCGCGCGCTGGTGGAGATGCTGGGTGTGGGCTGCATCGCGGCGGGCATTGCGCCGCAGGAGTGCGATTTCGCCGGGCGCGGTCTCGCGCTGCCGGGGCGCATGGGCTACGACTGCGCGCGGCGGTTGGGCGTGTGCGTGCGCGAAGCGTTTGAACGCAAAATCACCCGCCCCGACCCGCAAGCCGAACTGTCGCCCGCGTCGTTCACCGGCTGCGTGCGCGAGATTCGGGAACATATCAGGAGGCTCAACCGCCACTACGAAAACCTCCTCGTCAACCGCCGCGGCTACGGCTACGGCTTGGCGGCGACGGTGGAGTGGCGCCGGATAACGTAGAGGCAATTGGTTCATCAAAAGGTCGGCACGTTGGCACGTTGGCAGGTCGGCACGTTAGCACGTTAGCACGTTAGCACGTTAGCACGTTGGAACATTCTGACCTGCCAACCTGCCAACGTGCCAACGTATGAACGTGCCAACCTGCCAACGTTCTATTGGGCTTGAGGGATTGCGATGACATGCACAGCAGACGTTCCCGACCACGTTATTCTTGCCGAGTGCAGGACGAAGGACCGGCAGGCGTTTGACGCCCTGGTGAAGCGATATTACAGCCGCGTTTACAACTACATTGCGCGGAAGGTGGGGCATGGCGCGGACGCGGAGGACTTGACGCAGGAGACGTTCCTCAAGGCGTTCACTCACCTCGACACCCTGCGCAACGAAGTCTGTTTTACGGCATGGCTGTGGCAGATAGCCACCAACCTCTGCATCAGTTGGGCGCGGCGCAAGGCGATCCAACCCGACTGCGTGCTGACGTTGGAAGCGCCAGGCGACGGTGAGGAGACGGAGGGGTTTGACTTCGAGCAAATTCCTGATGACCATGCCGACCCGTCGGCGTCATACGAATATGAGGAGTTAGAGAAATCCGTGCAGGAAGCGATTGCGACCCTGCCAGCCGAGTGGCAACCCGCCGTCAACCTGTTCATCTGGGAGGAAATGGGCAACGAGGAAATCGCGGCGCGGCTGAAGATTCCCGTCGGCACAGTCAAGTCCCGCCTGTTCCGCGCCCGCGAGCGGCTGGGCAGGCGGCTGCGGGCGTATATAGCAGCGTAAAATGGGTCCATGGGTTCAAGAGTTCATGAGTTCACGCTTCTACACCTGCCTTCATGAACTTCATGAGCTCTTGAACCCATGAACCCTTGAAGTGGGGGGGGCTTCCATGAAACTCTGGCGTCGGCTGTGGACAATGGCAGTGATTGCGTTGTTGAGTTTGTTCGTTGCCTTCCCGCTGTCGGCGGACAAGAAGGGGAGGCGGGACAACGACAACATGGAGGAGCGTCGGCAGCGCGAGGACAATGACCGCAGGCAGAGGGAAGACAACGAGCGCAGGGAACGCGAAGAACGCGACCGACAACAGCGCGAGGAGCGCGAGCGGCAGCGGCAGGAAGAGGAGCGCCGGCAGCGCGAGGAGAACGAACGCCGTCAACGCGAGGAGCGTGAGCGGCAGCGGCAGGAAGAGGAGCGCCGGCGGCGCGAGGAGAATGAACGCCGCCAACGCGAGGAGCGCGAGCGCCAGCGGCAAGAAGAGGAACGTCGGCAGCGCGAGGAGAACGAACGCCGGCAACGCGAGGAGCGCGAGCGCCAGCGGCAGGAAGAGGCGGCACGCAAGGCGCAAGAGCACAAACAACGCGAGGAAGAAGCGCGGCAGCCAGATCCAAGCCGCGAGCGTCAGCGGGCGATACAGGAACAACAGCGGCAGCCGCGCGACCGGACCCAGACTGAGCGCAGCGAACGTCAACCGTTGAGCGAAGAGAGCCGCGACAACAAACAGGCGATACAACAGGAGCGGAAGGAAACGCGACAGGAGAAACAGGAGACGCCCGAGGAGCGACGTGAGACATGGGTGCAGGTCCGACCGCTTTCTGCCGTGAAGTCGGACCAGCGCGAAGCACCAGCGGGAACGCGCGGCGGTCATCGAGAGCAGAAGCAACGCAACCAAGAGCTGCGCTGGGAAGTCAAAGGGGCGCAATTGGAGTTGCGCCGCTACAAGCACGAATACCCCTATGACCCCGCGTGGCTGCGCTGGCGGTTGCGCGACGCTCGCCAAGAAGTGCGCGACGCGCGGGATGAGTTTATGTGGCGCGCCACCCAACCCGGCGCTCCCTCGCTCAGCCCACACGTCCTCAAACTGCGCTGGCGCGAGCAACGGCTGGAGATGTGGGAGGAACGGTTGCAGGACATCGCGCACGACCTGCGAGAGAACGCGAAAAGAGGAACCCATCCCATTGCCCTGCCGGGGTCGCGCCGCCCGCCCATCGTGTTGTTCCCCCCAACCTCTTACTATTCTTATTCCTGCCCGTCGACGTGGGGCTATCCGACGTGGAGTTACTCTCCCCCACCGATTTATACGCCGACCTGGAACGTCTTCGGCTGGCGCAACGACGACTGGCGCATCGACACCCGCCCGATGCTGGACGTGGACGTGCGCCCCTTTGAACCACCCGTGCGCGTCAACCCGCCAGAAACGTATGAACCACTGCCCCCCGCCGCCCCCGTTCCGACCGTCATGACATTAGCTGAATGTCCTGCCGTGCAGTTGGAATTTCAAGGCGACGACCTGCAACTCTACTGGCTGGGCGACGAGACCGACGTGGAATCCGTGGACTTCCTGCTGCTGGACGCGCAGAAACTGCTCATTGACCGCCGCCTCGTCACCGCTGCGCCCTTCACCGCCTACTTCAAACGCCCGTTGCGCTTAGGCTTCATCGTCGTCACCGTCCGCTACTTCGACGCAGTGGAGACGCAAACGTGGCTGCCAGTGAGCGTGCTGCGGCGAGCGGAGGTGAGTCCGCTGTGACGGACATCCTAACTCATCATTGCCAGCCGAGTGACGCGATCGCGGACGGGTTCTCCACTTGTTATGGTTCAGATGCATCGCCCCCCAACAAGTTGAGGGCTGCCGGTGTAACCGTGTCACACGCGTAGCGGGTTGGGGCGACACCATTCCTGTCCGTCTCCTCAGTTGACACTTCCCTAACAACTCAGTAAAATGCTTGGCAGAACTGATTGACATGAATCAGATGCAGCCATATGATATTACCACAGAGAGGGCAGAGAGATTATGTCGCCTGTGAGCACCGACGGAACGCAACGGGGGATCCCCTCGCCTGGCGAATGGGTGGAAGCCGGTATGCGAGGCAACTGCCACGTGTTCGTGAGGTCGGTGCAGTCCGGCGCGCAGACGGAACCACCCGCGCGCTGGCAGACCCTCTGGCGCTATGGGCGGTGGGTGGTTTACGCCTTTTTTATCGTCGCGTGGTTCGGGCTTATGGACCGCACGGTGCGCACGTCGGCTTTTCCCGACTGGGCGCGGGATGCGCTTTACGGACGGTCGCTGGACCCACGCCGTGCGTTGGTGGCACAATGGGCGTATCGCGCTATCCTTTACGCGCCATTTATCATTTTGAGTTACTACGCCCATCAATGGTGGTTGACGCATCAGCGCGTGCTAAACCTGAACGTCATTCCCCGCTGTTTCCTGCTCCCGCCGCCGCGACCAGTGCGGTTGCGCTCTTTTGTGTTGCGTCGCGGGGGGCAGTTTTTGGCACGCTGGGCGGCGTTGACGGCGATGGTTTACTTCGTGCTGCTGACGGGCGTCGCTTTGCCGCTGTTCTGGGTTCACATTGACCTCGTTGTCTTTTTTGAACACCATCCGCTGACCTTCGTGTTGCTGAGTCCTGCTATCGCGTCTCTCATAGTGGTGGTTATCGAACAGAGCCAACATTGGATGGAAGCCGATGAGGAGCGCACGCTCGCCTTGGCGCGCAACGGCATCGTCGTGCGGGCAACGGTAATGGCGATGCAGGAGGAGAAGGAATGGGACGGTGAGGAAGTCAACCTTTACTACCGTTTATATTACGTTGTCAATGGCACATCCCCGCCTGAGGTCATAGAGGTCAGCATGCTGAAGGAGCAGTGGCAGATGTTGAAGGTGGGTGATAATGTCGTGCTCATCTATCTACCGGAGCGCCCTGACCATGCGCAGATCGCGGCGGAGGTGGCGCGGTGGGTGAAGTGAGACGCGATGCAGACGAGCGGCGTCTGTCGAAGGGCGGTGAGGAGGTGGCGGCGCAAGGCACGGGGGAGGGGGTTGTTTTTTATCGGACATACCTTGACGATTGCTGCGTAGTTTTCTATAATGATAGTGCGTTAAGCGCATCTGGCGTTCATGATGGAGTTGCACCTTCTGAAGGGTTAGGAAGAACGGCAAGCGGGTCGGCCTTTGTCGAAGCCAAGCGCGTTCTGTGCAATGGGCAGTGAGGGTTGCCCCCGCAAGGTGGGGTGCGCCAGCGTAGCTCAACGGTAGAGCAGCGGTTTTGTAAACCGCCGGTTGGGGGTTCGAGTCCCTTCGCTGGCTCCATTGACGCAGGGATGGCCGAGTGGACAATGGCACCAGACTGTAAATCTGGCGGCGTAATGCCTACGAAGGTTCGAATCCTTCTCCCTGCACCAACGCCCACGTAGCTCAGTTGGCAGAGCGCGTCCTTGGTAAGGAC
>JANWYM010000959.1 GCA_025055355.1 Abditibacteriales bacterium | reverse complement strand
ACGCGGGGCAAACCATCGCCGTGCGGAGCGATGGAGAAAAGTTCCGTTCGTTCGCGGAACTGCGGGGCAAACAGGTGGGCGTGCAAATCAACACGACAGCGCAGTTCGCGCTGGAGAAGCAGGGCGGCGTCATCCTCAAAAAATACAACGCCATTGACCTCGCGCTGTCCGACCTGAAGAACGGGCGTCTGGATGCGGTGGTCAGCGACGCGCCGGTGGTGCGCTACATGGTACGCCAAGGCTTCTCAGGGTTGGAGGCGACGGGCGAACCGTTGACGGAGGAATACTACGGCATCGTCATGCGCCAAGAGGACAGCGATTTACAGGAGGCGGTCAACGAGGCGCTGGAGCGCATCGCCGAGCGCGGCGAGTATGCCCGCCTCCATCAAAAGTGGTTCGGGGTAGCGGCGCAGATGCCGAGGGTGATGCCCCACAAGGAGGAAAAAGCCGAACCGCTGTCCGCGCAACAGGTCATGCCGCCGCTACTGCGCGGCTTGGCGCTGACGCTGCAACTGACGCTGCTGAGTTTGTTGGGCGGATTGCCGATTGGGTTGCTGGTGGCTTTAGCGCGGCTGTCGAAGTTCAAACCGCTGGTGTGGGCGGCGGGGTTTTACGTGGAGTTCCTGCGGGGGACGCCGCTGTTAGTGCAGATCTTCGCCATCTACTACGTGCTGCCCGCCGTGGGCATTAACCTGCCCGACTTCACCAGCGCGGTCATCGCCTTCAGCCTCAACGGGGGCGCCTACATGGCAGAGATTTTCCGGGCGGGGATTCAGTCCATTGACAAAGGGCAGATGGAAGCCGCCCAGAGTTTGGGCATGAACTACGCGATGGCGATGCGGCTCGTCATTCTGCCGCAGGCGCTGCGCCGCGTCATCCCACCGCTAACGAACGAGGGTATCGCGCTGCTCAAAGACACGTCGCTGGCGCAGGTCGTCACCATCAGCGAACTGACGCGGATGGGCTCAGAACTTTCCTCGCGCTTCGCCGCCCCAACGGTGATATGGCCTCTGGTCGCCCTGCTGTATCTGGGGATGACCTTCCCGCTCACCCGGCTGACGCAGGCTCTGGAGAAGCGATGGGAAGTTGGGCGGTAGCGTTCGATGCGCCGTCCGCAGGGGCCCCCTGCGAGCCTCTCCGAAAACCGCGTAGCGCC
>JANWYM010000958.1 GCA_025055355.1 Abditibacteriales bacterium | reverse complement strand
AATCCGACGGACGAGAACGCACGTGGACGTCCCTACGTTGCCATACAACCCGAATTGGGCAAGGCGGAAACGTCTGACCGTCTGGCAATGAAATCAGAGGCGGAGACAACGCTGCGTCGTCCACGCAGGGGAAAATTGGCGTTTGCGCCTAAGTCAAAGGGCACGCCCCCGATGAGTGCGCCGCTCGCGACAGGCGTATCAGCCCATCGTCTGTCCAAAAAAAAGCCGCGACCTGCTCATGTTGCGGATGAAGTGTTGATTGCCAAAATGTCAGTCCCTTCTTCTGTCGCACGCGAACGGGATACTTTGCGCCCCTTGCCGGAGGGCGTTTCTTCTCAAGCGGCGGGGGACATTATGGGAATGGATGAGAAGAACGTCCTGCTCGTCCTGAACGCCACGCCGCCCCCCGTCGAAGAGGCAGCAAATTACGTCAGAACCCTCATCGCAGAGGTCGCCGACCTCGCGCCGGTCGGGGTCGTTGATGTGACGGCTGCAACTCACGTCGAGAAACGCCCAGAGCGGCTGCTGACTGAGTGGATGACGGAGACGGGCGATTAGCGATGCAGAGGTAGGACAAGTTAGCAACTTATCTGACCTTCAACAAGGTGCGCACAAAACGAGAGCGGCGTCCCGATGCATCGGGACGCCGCTCGCATTACTCCACCTCGCGCTTGACGCGCTTAAAAATGTCCGCTCAAAAGCACGGCGCCCCTGGCATCCGTGACGGTCACTTGATCCCTCCTCCGGATGGCAGGCACGGTGTCACCGTCGTTGGAGTTGAGTTCCAGTTCGCCGGTGCGCATGTTCAGCGTCAGCGTGCCGACAGGCGTGCCGTTGACTCTGACGGTCAGCACTGTGCCGTTGGGGAGATTGAAGCGCTCGACCTCTACCTTGAATTTGGTCTGCCGCCCCCGAGCGCGGAACTCGGCTTTGCCTTTGGGCGTGACGCCGCCGATGGCCTCGCCGGAGAGGTTAATCTTGCGTCGAACGCCTCCCGGCTTGCCACCTCCGCCGCCGCGTCGGGCTAACTGCACTTGGTCGTCAGCCCCTTCGTGCCGCGCCTTCTTCTCCTTCGCCGCGTATGAGGTGCTGACCCCACAGAAGCCTGCCACCATCAGTGGCACCACCAACCAAATGACCCTTTTCATCAACGACCTCCATCCT
>JANWYM010000957.1 GCA_025055355.1 Abditibacteriales bacterium | reverse complement strand
TGGCAGGTTGGCAGGTTGGCACGTTGGCAGGTTGAAACGTTGAACCTGCCAACCTGCTAACCTGCCAACCTGCCAACGTGCTGACGTGTTGTGGAGGTTTCAGTTATGCGCAGGCACAGAAAAACGCGGGGTTTTACTCTCATCGAGTTGATGGTCGTCATGGTCATCTTGGTGCTGCTGGCGGGCGTAGCATCGGTGGTCGTCATTAACAGAATTGAGGATGGCAAGCGCGCCAAAGCCATCGCTGACATCAATGCGTTTGAGCAGGCGCTGGACGCCTACAAAGTGGACGTAGGCGATTATCCGACGACTGAACAAGGCTTAGCCGCCCTCCGCGAGCGACCGTCCGATGTGACCAACTGGAATGGTCCCTACTTGAAGAAAGCCATTCCCACAGATCCGTGGGGGAACCCTTACCACTACGAAAGCCCCGGCACGCATAACACCGAGGGCGTAGACATCTGGTCCTACGGCAAAGACGGTAAGGAAGGCGGCGAGGGGAACAATGCGGACATCACTAACTGGCAGGAAGAGTGATACCCGCCTCGCGCAGTGTCACGCGGCGCGGGCTTCCAGTCTGCGTATAGACGGATTCACCCTCGTTGAACTGTTGGTGGCGATGGTGATTCTGGTCATCGTCATGGCTGCCGCCGCGCCGTCGTTTGTGCAGATGCGCCGAGAGGCGAGCCTGCGGGCGGCAGCGCGGGCGATGATGGCGACGCTCAACTATGCCCGCAGCACCGCCGCCAGCCGCGCCGTGCAGGCGCGCGTCTACTTCGATCTGGAGGCGAGGCAGTTCTGGATGAGCGTCCAGCAGATTGACGAGGACGGACGCCCCACCGCTGATTTCGTTCCCGAACGTACCTCATTAGGACAGCGGTTCGCCCTGCCTCCTCGCATCGAGATGGTCGTGCAAGCCGAGGGCGCGGAAGGGCGTGACTTGCTTTACACGACTTTCTACCCTGACGGACACGCCGATGCCCTGCAAGTGAATATGAAAGACGAAGCCGGACGAGAAAAAGTCATTGCTGTCGAGCCTGTTACCGGGCGAGTGGAGATGATGGCACCCAATGAGATACGTGAATAGCGCGTTGGCAGGTTAGCACGTTAGAACGTTGGCAGGTTGGCAGGTTGAACGTTCCAACGTTCTAACGTGCTAACCTGCCAA
>JANWYM010000956.1 GCA_025055355.1 Abditibacteriales bacterium | reverse complement strand
TCCACCGGCGGGGGGTTTTTGGGGAGGGCGCGCCGCCAGTTGCCGTTGCGGTTCCACTGGGCGCGGACGTGGGTGATCTGCCCGATCGCGCCGTTTTGAATCAGGTCGTAGGCGTGGTGGTAAATCGGGTTGTAGCGGCGCTGATGCCCGATTTGCAGCCAGCGTTTGTTTTTCCTTGCCGCGTTTACCATCGCCTTGCACTCCTCCACCGAATACGCCATCGTCTTCTCACACAAAACGTGCTTGCCCGCGTTCAGGCAATCAATGGTAATTGACGCGTGGGTGTTCAGCGGCGTAGCGATGAGGACGGCTTGCACCTCCTTCTCTTTTTCCAGCATTTTGCGATAATCCTCGTAGCCCCGCGCCGTGCCTTTGGTCATATCAACGGCGGCTTGAAGGTTCTGGGGATTGATGTCTGCCACCGCAGCGATCTTCACGCCGGGGATGCGCAGCGCGTTCGCCATTAGCGCCCCCCGCCCCTCATTGCCCGTGCCAATGACGGCGATGGTCACGGGCAGCGGCTTAGTCGGCGGCTCCGGTTCGGTGGGTTTGCTCGCTGGCTTCTCCTGCGCCGACAACGTTTCGTTCATCCCCAACGAAAACGCCGCCGCTGCCGCCGCCACCTCCTTCAAGAAAAATCTACGGCTTCGGTCTTCACTCAGGGCTTGCCTCCCTTGAAAATACCTGTCATTGTGATCATTGTGAGCGCAGCGAAGCCATCCCCTGCGGAGGAGACAACTGCGGCGGCGGGTATGGCTTCGCTGCGCTCGCCATGACATTTTCCTACGGCGTGGCGTCTCAGTTGAGACAGGAGCAACTCCTCTCAAACTCACGGCGGAGGTCACAGAGCACGCAGAAAACCGATGTCGTCCTCCGCGCTCCCGGCGTTCTCTGCGGCTGGAACTATACCAACTTCCTCAACGCCTCCACCCACTTCGGCACCGCTGTCCTTGGGTCTTCCGCCGCTTCATATTCTAACACAACGTAGCCGCGATAGCCCACTTGCCGCAAAATAGCGATGATGCGCGGGAGGTCGGCTTCCGTCCGCTTCCCACCGGCAGGAGCGATTTCGGTTTTGACCTGCACGTTCACGGCGTAAGGGGCGACCTTGGCGAGGTCGGCGTAAGGGTCGGCGGAGCGGAAGTTGCCTGTGTCCAGATTGACGCCGAAC
>JANWYM010000955.1 GCA_025055355.1 Abditibacteriales bacterium | reverse complement strand
TAACGTCAGCATCCATAGAATTATGCTGGCTCTCTGCATGGGGTTTCCTCCTGCATAAGTAATCGTCAACGGATTGCGGTAGCGGATGAAGCGGATTCTTTGTGACAGGTGTGAGGTCATCGGTTTTATCCGCTAACCAATCCGTCGGGACGTATGGGTTACTGACGCAGCGCGAGGGCGACGGCTTCGTCCAGCGTCAGGGCGCTGGCGCGCTGACGCCAGCGCGTCACTTGCTCCGCGCCGATGCGTTCTTCTATCTGGCGCAAGGCGGCTTCGACCTGCGCGCGCTCCTGACGGCGGCGCTCCGTGCAGAGATGGAGCGCGATGTTCAGCAACAACGCGGCTCGCTCCTCCTCCCCTTCCTCCGAGAGCAATTGTCCGTAGTAATACAGGGTGACGGCGGCGTTCGCTGCGTCGCCTAAGGCGTGCAGCCGCGCGAGGCTCTCACGGTAAAGTCGCGCTGCCTCCTCCCGATGACCTTCTTGATGCGCCACGCGCCCGAAGTCGCGCAGCACCTGTGCGATGCTGTGCGCGTCGCCTGCTGCCTCCAGAATTTTCAGCGCCGTCTCGAAGCGCTCCCGCGCGCGAGCCAAGTTGCCTTGCGCGAGCGCGAGGCTGCCTTGGCTGGCAGTCACCTGCCCCAAGTCACGGCGGTCGCCCAACCGCTCGAAGTCGCGGGCGGCTTTGGCGAAACAATACTCCGCCCGTGCATTGTCCCCGAGCGCTTGCCAAATCGTCCCCATGTTGTTGACCGCGCTGGCGATGCCGCGCACGTCACCCAACTCCTGACGCGCCCGCAAACTTTCCTCGAACCACTGCCGGGCTTCCTCCAGCCGCCCCTGCTCGAAGGCGAGGTTGCCCAAGGTGGCGAGCGTCGTGCCGACGCGATAGCGGTCGCCTCGTTCGCGTTGAATCTCCAGACTGCTTTTGAGCCACGACTCGGCGGCTTCGTAGTCGCCCTGTCGCCACGCCAGCCAGCCGAGGTTGTGGTAGCAGTCAGCGACGCGCCAGCGGTCACCGCTCGCCGCGAAGCGCTCCAGCGCCTCCTCGAAGCGCTGGCTGATTACGCGGCTATTGCGCTGGAAAATGCGCGGCAGTTCCAGAAGATCGATCAGGCGCTGGCGCGCCGCGCGCAAGAATTGGCGCGCACCAACGAGCAACTGGAACAGAACCTGCGAAGCCTGA
>JANWYM010000954.1 GCA_025055355.1 Abditibacteriales bacterium | reverse complement strand
GTTACTATCGTGCCATGCGGGGTGACAATCTGCTCATGGGTTACTGGCAAATTCGTCTGCCGATCATCGGGCGGATGTATTACGATGCGGCGATGTCGCGGCTGCTGGGGATGTTGGCGATTCTGCTGCGGCGCGGCGTCCCGCTGCCCGATGCGCTGAACTTGGCGGGTGCAAGCAGCGGCAACGCTGTCACCGAGAACGGCATGCGCGTCGCAGCCAACCTCGTCGCGTCGGGCGAAACGTTGAGCGACGCGCTCAAAGCGGCGCAGGTGCTACCGCCGCTCGTCGTCTCGCGCATCGCCGTCGCCGAGCGCAGCCACGACATGCCCGACGCCCTGCACCACTTGAGCCAACTTTACGCGCATCAAGCCGAACTCGCCGCCCGCACCGTCATCTCGTTCATTGAGCCGATATTAATCATCTGCGTTGGCGCCGCCATCGCGCTTATCATCATCAGCATATATTTGCCGATTGTGACAATTATTAGCAATCTGTCAAACTGAACTTTTGCGTTTTGCACTCTCCCTTGAAAATACCTGTCATTGCGGGCGGAGCGAAGCCATGACAGGCATTTTCGGAGGAAAGGGTAAAACGCAAAAGTTTCGTGGGTGGTTAGGCGGTTAGGGGGTTTTAATGACCTGACCACCCAACCACCTACCATCCCACATGTTCGGCATCGTCGAAGAAGGTCAAGTCTTCCGCTGGCGGCGGCACCAACTCCACGTGGCGCCGGAGGGGCTGGTGTGGACGGAGGGGAAACCGTTTTCGCCACAGGCGGAGGTGCGCGGCACGGCGCGGTATGAAGAGGTAGAAGCTGTCGAGATTGACGGCGGGGGGCACAGCGTCACGCTGCGTCTTTACTTCGGCGACGGCAAGCCGCCGTGGACGTGGACGAAAGTGCCCGCAGCGGAGGCGGAGTGGGCGGCGGACATGATTCGCAGTTACCTGACGCTGGGCGGGCGGGCGGAGCGGGCGTCGTTTCAGCGGGCGGTGCCGTTCGCCGTCGCGCAGGAAGATGTGCGTAGCATCGCGGAGTCCGCCCATCGGCAGGTGGTGGATTTGCTTGACCTCATCATCCTGCAAGCCGTCTATCACCGCGCCACCGATGTTCACCTCGAGCCGTTCAAAGAGTGCCTCGAAGTCCGCTACCGCATTGACGGGGCGCTGCATCGCGCCTTCGACGTTCCCGCCA
>JANWYM010000953.1 GCA_025055355.1 Abditibacteriales bacterium | reverse complement strand
AAGGACGCGACTACGTTTGGCAACTGGCGGAGAAACTGTATGCCCAAAAAAACTCAGACCGTCCGTAGTGCCCACCTGCCGCCCATCCGTGAGTTTGCCGACCGAGGCGTGCAGTGGCTGCTATCGAGACCGCACAATTTGCGCGGGTTGTTGACCATTCTGGCTCCCGACCTTGCGGAGGCGATAGATTACACGCGAGCGCGGACGGTGCCGACCACGTTCATCCCCGCCAATCTGTGCAAGCGGGGATCCGACGTGGTGTATCTCGCGCCCTATCGGGACGCGGGGACGGGCGAGCAGCGCGAAGTGTGGATTTACATTCTCATCGAGCATCAGTCGCGTCCTGACCCGGCGATGGGACTGCGCCTGCTGTTCTACCTCGCGCAACTCTGAGAGGCACAAAGGCGCGAGTGGGAGACTCACAACCTTCCCGTCGCGCAGTGGCGGCTGCGCCCGGTCGTGCCTATCGTGTTCTATACGGGTCAACGCGCTTGGCGCGCTGACCTCAGCGCGGCAGCCCTCATGGACTTGCCGCCGTCACTGCGCAGGTTCACACCGCGTTTCGATACGCTGTATCTGCCGCTCAAGCAGACCCCGGCGGAGCGACTCACCGCCGCACGTCATCCGCTGGGTTGGGTGCTGCGGGTCATGCGCGCGGAGGAAGCCTCGCCGCCGGATATGAAATCCGCGTTGCAGGAGGCAGCCGCAGAGTTGGGAGCGCTGTCAAAGAAGGAACGGGCGACATGGGAGGAAGCAATCGCTTTCCTATGGCTGTTGATTCAACATCGTCGTCCCGTTGAAGAGCATAAGGTGTTGACGCGGGTGATAGAAGATTCCATCCGCGACCGTCGTCGCAAGCACGAGGTGAGGGCAATGTTCAAAACGATGATAGACGTTTGGCGAGAAGAAGGTGAAGCGCGCGGTGAAGTCAAGGGCGAGCAGAACGCTATTTTGCAACTGCTCCAACTGAAGTTTGGCGACTTGCCGCCAGTTGTCGTCAAACGCGTTCGAGCCATTCATGACCTTGAGCGACTGAACGCGCTATTGAAGGACGCATGGGAAGCCCAATCGCTCAAAGACATCCGCTGGCGCACGCCGAAAAAACGTTGAAACTTTCAAATGTTGAATCATGGACTCCCGCACGCTCCGACTTTTAGAACTCGACAAAATCCTTGCCCGCCTGAGTGAACACTGCG
>JANWYM010000952.1 GCA_025055355.1 Abditibacteriales bacterium | reverse complement strand
CGTTGGTCGACCTCTACCTCGCCACCGGCGAAGAAAAATATCTCCAGCCGATCCCCGCTGCGATAGACTGGTTCCAACGCTCCGCCATCGCGCCGAACACGTGGGCGCGGTTCTACGAACTCGGCACGAACAAGCCGCTTTATTTCACCAAAGACTACAAACTCGTTTACACTGACGATGACCTGCCGACGCATTACAGTTTCAAAGGCAGTTACGGCGTCGCCGCCGCCATCGCCTACTACGAGGAGGTCAAGCGACTCGGACGCGACGCCTTTCTCGAACGCCAGAAGCCGAAACCTCTCACCCCGCAGCAAAAAGAATCGCGCCGTCGGTCGCTCGAACCCCGCGTCCGCGCCGTCATCGCCGCTTTGGATACCAGAGGGCGATGGATCACGAACGGGCGGATTGAGTGCCGAACGTTCATTGAGAACGTGCGGGTGTTATGTGATTATTTGGAGATAATTGGTCAATAAACTACCCTCGTCGTCTTCAAACCTCTGTAAGGCAAGTTGGCGACTGGCGCTATAAACGACGACGAAGATGAGAAGGAGGAGGATGGTTGTGATGCCGACCAGCCTCATCTGCAAGAGTTCAACCCTTGCCCGATGAAAATACCTCTCATGGCGAACGCAACGAAGCCATCCCCTGTGCTCGCCGCCATCCCTGTTTGCACGAGATGACGGCGCAGCACTCGCCGTGACACCAGGAGTCAGGGCAAAGAGCCGTCTCGCGCTGCATACCTTCCTCTCCTCCCCTCGGGGAAGGGAGGAAGGGGGCACCAGCAACGGCGTGACTTTTGAGGTGAGCCTCATGAAGCGGAAAAGGCGGATCGCTGCGATACTGTGTGTGATGTGCGGAGTGTGTCTCTTGCCACTATGTCTGGGAGCGGGCGTTCGTGGCAAAAGCGACGCGAGCCGTGACCCGTATGCCCAAGCCCGCGAGAACATGGTGCAGCAGCAGATTGTAGCGCGCGGTGTCAAGGACAAGCGCGTGTTGGAGGCGATGCGCACCGTGCCGCGTCACGAGTTTGTGCCGCCTGCGCAGCGGGCGCGGGCGTATGAGGACCGTGCGCTGCCTATCGGGGAGGAACAGACCATCAGCCAGCCTTACGTGGTTGCGTTCATGACCGAACAACTCAAGCCCCAGCCAACGGACAAGGTGCTGGAAATCGGCACGGGGTCAGGCTACCAAGCGGCC
>JANWYM010000951.1 GCA_025055355.1 Abditibacteriales bacterium | reverse complement strand
AACAAAGCCGTTCCGCCCCCGGATTGAATTTCCTTGACGGTCTGCTGCCCGACCTTCTGGTTCACGTCCCACACCGCTACCGCCGCGCCCTCGCGGGCGAACGCTGTCGCGCAGGCTTTGCCCATGCCCATCGCCCCACCGGTAACGACGGCGACCTTGTCAGTGAATTCGCCCATAATTTCCCTCCCAGCGACCGTCTCCCACGCTGCCAGATCGAGGACGCAGCAGAAGTTCTTATCCCTCTAAACTTTGGCGTTTCGCGCTTCTCTTCCTCTCTGCTATAGGAAAACGCCATAGCGAGCGCAGCGGAGGGGATGGCTTCGCTGCGCTCGCTATGGCAGGCATTTTCGCAGGAGAGGGCAAACCGCAAAAGTTCAGTTATCCCTGTTGCTGGCGTAACTGCTCCCGCAATTGGGCTAACTCCGCCTCTAAACGCTCCGCCCGCTGGCGCTCCTGTTGCGCTCGCTGACGCTCTTGCTCGGCCTGCTCCTCGAACGTCAGGAGCAATTTCCCGTCTGCCGTATAAAACCGCAGCCACACACCGTCTTCGCCCAGATACCGCCCCTCCCACAACCCCAACCACAGCCCCAGCCGCTCGCTCCACAGCCAGCCCCGCTCGTTCGCCTTCAACGGCTTGTATCGCCCCTTGACCAACTGCCAGCCCCGCAACTCTCGCTTGTCAGGGTCATAGCAGTAATACTCTGGCGTCCGGAATGTCCGCTCATACAAAGCCTTCTTCGTCGTCAATTCCTCCGTTGCCGTGCTGGGCGAGAGCAACTCCACGATGACATCAGGATACCGCCCGTTCTCCTCCCACACCACCCATGCCCCCCGCGCGTAACTGCCGTCCACATCCAGCACGACGTAAAAGTCCGGCCCCCGATACTTGGGCGCCTTTGCCTGCGCGGAGGTGTAATAGATGAACATGTTCCCGCCAGCGTAGTAATCCTGCCGTCCCTGCCAGTGTCCTCGGAGGGTCTCAATCAGCAAGTTGATTTCCGCGCGGTGCCAACTTGATTCCAAGGGTTCCCCATCCTCCGTCGGCAAATTCTGCGGCGGGAGGGGGAACGTCACTCCTCCTGCCGAAGGGACCGTCAGTCGCGTTGAGACTCTTTCTTGCACTTCCACCGCCATCGCCGTGTGCCCCCCTTTCGGTTCATACGGGATTATACATTAGCCGAAAACGGTAGTCAATCCT
>JANWYM010000950.1 GCA_025055355.1 Abditibacteriales bacterium | reverse complement strand
CAGCGCGCGCTGATTCAGTTCTTCCTCGACGTCCACATCAACGAGCACGGCTACACGGAAATCTATCCACCTGTTATGGTCAAGGAGCAGTGCCTGTGGAACGCAGGGCAACTGCCCAAGTTCCGCGACAACGTCTACCACGACGCAGAAGAAGACTTCTGGTGGACTGGCACCGCCGAGGTGACGTTGACCAACATGCACGCGGACGAAATCCTCGACGCCGAACAACTCCCACTGCGCTACGTCGCTTATACGCCCTGCTTCCGCCGCGAGAAGATGAGCGCGGGGCGCGACGTGCGCGGCATCAAGCGCGGGCACCAGTTCGACAAGGTGGAGCAATACGCCCTTACCACGCCCGAAACCTCCAACGATGAACTGGAGCGCATCCTCGCCTGCGCCGAGAACCTCTGCCGCAAATTAGGCGTTCCGCACCGCGTCGTGCAGATGTGCACCGGCGACTTGGGCTTCGTTGCCGCCAAAAAATACGATGTCGAAGTCTGGGCGCCCGGCTGCGGCGAGTGGCTGGAGGTCTCCTCATGCAGCAACTGCACCGATTTCCAAGCCCGCCGCGCCAATATCCGCTTCCGCCGCGAACCCAAAGGCAAGCCCGAATACGTCCACACCCTCAACGGCTCCGGGCTTGCCCTCCCCCGCACCGTCATCGCCGTTCTGGAGAACTACCAGAACGCCGACGGCAGCGTGACGGTGCCGGAGGTGTTGAGGGGTTATATGGGTGGGGTGGAGGTTGTCAGACCCGATTAGCGCATAGGGAGCGGGGAGTCAGACAGAGGTCAGAAAATTTCTCTTGACATCTTCCGCCCCCATCTGCTATACCGAGGGCGAGTTTGATTCACAAACGAGGAGGCATCTCTATGCTGTGGTCGTCCTTGAAATGGCGCAGTAGGACACACACACGGAGGCTCTTTGCTTTTCCTGCGGTTCGGGTGGTATCATCGCCCCTTGTAGGCATCGTCTGAGAGGCTTCGCCCGTCTGTCCGCACTGTGGCTGATAGGTATCGCCGTCACCAGCCTCCTCGCCCTTGCTTCGCGGCTGTCCCCTGCCCAGCAGTCTACTCCCCAGACCTCCGTCACCGTCCGCCTCCTCTTCCCCACCGCACAGGACAACCCCCTGATCGGCGGCATCATCCCCCTCGTCGTCGAGGTGCGCGAACTCGTCGGCGCCGAAGGGCAAGTGCTGCTGG
>JANWYM010000094.1 GCA_025055355.1 Abditibacteriales bacterium | reverse complement strand
TCGGAGAGAACTTCCCGATGACCGAGCGACTGATGCGACAGAATCTGGAGGGCGATTTTATGCTGCGTCCCGAAGGCTCGTGGGTGGCGCGGGATGGCGCGTGCGTAGTTGGCTGGGTGCTGTCGAAAGCAATGGTTGATCCGCCCCCGATTTTGGAGCGTTTTCGCGGGCGCGGCGGCATCGGCGCGCTGTGCGTGCATCCGCATTATCGTCGGCGGGGCATCGGCAGCGAACTGCTGCGACGAGCGGAGGAGTATCTGCGGTCGCAGGGGTTGATGAAAGTGGAAACGCTGTATTTTCCGTATCACTTCCTGCCCGGCGTTCCGGTGGAATGTAGCGACCTGATTGAGTTCCTCAAAAAGCGCGGCTACGTCGGGGGGACGGCGTGCGTGGATCTGGAGCGCGACATCACCGACTTCGAGATGCCCCCATCCGTTGTTGAACGTTGGCAGCGCGACGCGCCCCGCGCCGTGATTCGTCCCCTGCGCGACAACGAAGTGCAAGCGTTGATTGCCTTCGTTGCCCGCGAGTTCCCCGGCGGCTGGCACTTCAGCACCCAGCGGCACTTCGCCAGCGGCGGCGACCCCGAGGATTTCGTCGTCGTTGTGGAGGACGATGAAATCATCGGCTTCTGCCACACCTTCACGCAAGACTCGGTGTATCTGGGCGGTAGCACGCTCTGGTATCCGCTGCTGGGGGAGAACTACGGCGGCTTGGGACCCATCGGCATCGCCGCCGCCCACCGCCAACGCGGGCTGGGGCTCGCGCTGCTGTGCGAGTCCGTGATGCACAACAAACGCCGAGGCGTCAGGCGAATGGCGATTGATTGGACGGGACTCATTGAATTCTACGAGAGGATTGGATTCAAAGTCTGGAAGCGCTACTGGCAAGCCTCAAAGAATGTCGGGTAAATTGGGGAATTGGGAAATTGGGGAATTGGGAAATCGGGGAATTGGGAAGTTGGGAAATGAATTGCGCGATGGCTCAATTTCCTTATTTCCCAATTCCCCGATTCCCCAATTTCCCAATTTCCCAGAGCCTTTATGGACATTGTCTCTGTCGTCGCATCGAGGCGTTTCAGCGCGGAGAAGATGCAGAAGGTGAATCTCTTCGACACGCCGCGCATGTTCTGTGACCTTTACTGCTTCGCGCCGGGGCAGGAACAGAAAGTCCACACGCACCCCAAAGAAGACAAGGTCTACTTCGTGCTGGAGGGTCACGTCACGTTCCGCATCGGCGACGAAGAAAGGACCGTTGGCGCCGGGCACGCGGTGCTCGCGCCGATGGGCGTTCCCCATGGCGTGCGCAATGACAGCGATGTGCCGGCGGTGCTGCTCGTGTTCATGGCGCCGAATCCGAACTACTGAAACGTCCTGCGTATTGGGTGTGACGGTAACATCCCGCTGAACGCCGTCAAGCATCGGGCGGTCGGAGTGCCGCCTGCAGGTGGCGGGGGCGTTGCGACACATCGGAACGACCGCTGCGTTCAGCAGGACATGCCCACGCAATACGCAAGGCGCGAGACACAACATGACCTCGCTTCCCCTTTTGCCCACCACTGTCATCGGCAGTTACTCGCTGCCGCGCTGGCTGGAACGGGTGCGCGAGATGCACCGCATAGGCAACCTGACCGATGAAGAGTTGGAAGAAGCGCACGACAACGCGGTCAAGTCCTGCCTGAAAGACCAAGAACTCGCGGGGGTGGACATCATCACCGACGGCGAACTGCGGCGCGAGACGATGGTGTATTTTTTCAACGCGCACATCAGGGGCTTTCGCCTCTACGGACCGCACAAGCCCATCGGCACGCTGCATCCGCATATCACCATGCCCGACCCTGTGGTGGAATCGAAAGTCGGACGCGGCGACTTGGGCGCGGTCATGGCACGGCATTTTCGGTTTGCGCAAGCGCACACGCCGAAGAAGGTCAAAGTCTGCGTCACCGGTCCGCACATGCTGACCAAGCGGGCGTGGAACGAAGCCTACAAAGGCGATGACCGCGCTCTGTGCTTTGACCTCGCGGAGATTTTGAACGCCGACCTAAAGCAACTCGTCGCCGCCGGCTGCGACTTCATCCAGATTGACGAACCCGTCTGGGTCGGTTATCCCGACGAGGTGCGGCAGTGGGCGGTCGCCGCCTTCAACCGCCTCGTGGACGGCGTGAACGCTAAAATCACCCTGCACATCTGCTACGGCAACTACCAACGCACGCGCCTGTTCCCCGGCACCTACCGCGACTTGTTCCCCTGGATTCTGAAAGCCCACGCCTCCCAGTTCGTCTTCGAGTTCGCGGTCAACGACTTTTCCGAGTTTGCAATTTTCCGGGACTTCCCGCCCGACCGCGAGTTGGGCGTCGGCGTCATTGACGTGAAAAGCGACGACATTGAAACGCCTGAACAGGTTGCCGCCCGCCTCCGCAGGGCGCTGGAAGTCTTCCCGCCCGACAAACTCTACGTCAACCCCGACTGTGGCTTGAAGTTCACCCCGCGCAGCATCGCCTTTGCTAAGTTGAAGGCGATGTGCGACGGCACCGCCCTTGTGCGGGCAGAGTTGGAAGGAAAGTAGGGCGTGAGGCGTGAAACGTGAACTTAAGAGCCACAACGGACGCCCCAACTTAAAGCCTCTCCGCAAACCGCGTAGCGCCGACATCCCGTCGGCACTTTATGTAGGCTGGAAGCCTGCGCTATGCGGTTTGCGGAAAGGTTCCAAGGGGGGGCGTCCAGTGATTGGCGGCGTTTGAGTTTACGTTTCACGCTTCACGTTTCACGCTCTTATTCATGGCTTACCGCGACCTCAAAGAATTCGTCGAGGTGCTAAAGCAAAAAGGGCTTCTCAAGGAAATCACCGAACCCGTTGACCCCATCCTTGAAATCTCACACATCTGCGACCGCGTGGTGAAGCAGGGCGGACCGGCGCTGCTGTTCAAGAACCCGAAGGGCTACGACATCCCCGTGCTCATCAACACCTTCGGCACGGAGGAGCGCACCTGCCTCGCCCTGGAAACCGAGAGCCTCGATGCGTTGGCGGAGGAAGTCTCCTCGCTGCTGAAGCCTGAGATCCCCACAACGCTGATGGACAAGATTCGCACGGGCATGAAGTTCTTGAGCCTCAAGGACTTACCGCCCAAAACCGTCGGGCGCGGGGCGTGTCAGGAGATTGTCGAAACGGAAAGCCCCTCGCTGGCGCAGTTGCCGATTATCCAGTGCTGGCCGCTGGATGGCGGGCGATACATCACGCTGCCGCTGGTCATCACGAAGCATCCAACGTTGGGCACACGCAATATCGGGATGTATCGGCTGCAAGTGTTCGACGACACAACATTGGGGCTGCACTGGCAGACGCAAAAGGGCGGCGCGTATCACTACCGCGTTGCCGAGCAGTTGGGCAAACGGCTGGAAGTCGCCATCGCCCTCGGACCGGACCCCGCCACCATTTACGCGGCGACCGCGCCGTTGCCTGATGAGCTGGACGAAATGCTCGTCGCGGGTTTCATCCGTAAAAAACCCGTCGAGATGGTCAAGTGCAAAACAGTTGACCTCGAGGTGCCTGCCAACGCGCAGATCGTCCTCGAAGGCTACTGTGAGCCGGGCGAGCGACGCTTGGAGGGACCGTTCGGCGACCACCAGGGGTATTATAGTTTGGCGCGGGAGTATCCCGTTTTTCATCTCACCGCCGTCACGCACCAACGCGACCCCATTTATCCGACCATCATCGTCGGTCCTCCACCGCAAGAAGATGCGTGGCTGGGCAAGGCGACGGAGCGGCTGTTCCTGCCGCTGATCAAGATGACCCTGCCGGAAGTGGTGGACATGAACCTGCCGATTGAGGGCATCTTCCACAACCTCGCCATCATCAGCATCAAAAAGAAATACCCCGGTCACGCCAAG
Organism: Abditibacteriales bacterium; assembly: GCA_025055355.1. GTDB lineage: Bacteria > Armatimonadota > Abditibacteriia > Abditibacteriales > JANWYM01 > JANWYM01. The sequence continues at coordinate 6,975 of JANWYM010000094.1, read as the reverse complement.
AAGGTCATGCACGCCGTCTGGGGCTTGGGGCAACTGATGTTCACGAAGGTTGTTATTATCGTGGACGACGACGTGAACGTTCACGACCTGCGCGAGGTGATGTGGAAAGTGGGCGTCTCCTTCGACCCAAAATATGATGTGGTGTTGAGCGAAGGACCCGCCGACACGCTCGACTTTGCCACGCGCACGCCCGATTACGGCGGCAAACTCGGCATTGACGCCACGCGCAAGTGGCGGGAGGAAGGCTACCCGTTTGAGTGGCCCAAGGAGTGCAAGATGACCGAGGAGGTCAAGCGGCGAGTGGAGGAGATGTGGGAGAGACTGGGGTTGTAGGTGGGTCGAAAGTGACGCAGTTACTTACACCCTCTTGCGGCAACCGCACCGTCTTTTGTAGCGCAGGGAGCCAACTTGCGTTACAGAGGTTCGAGAACGAGGGAGGAATCCGATGCTGATCCCTGACACAGCCATTTTCGCCTCACCCTCGGACATCTTCGAGGTGCAAACGAAAGCCCCCGGTCCGTCGGGGCGTTTACCGCTGACGGCTGAGATGCTGCGCGACGCGCCCAGCGGGGAGGTGTTCGGTTGGACGCAAAACGCGGGCATGGGCTGGAACCCCTCAGAGTTAGGGCGGAAGCAGTTTCTCCTCCTCAGCACGCAGGGCGGCGTGCGAGCGGCGGACGGGACACCGATTGCGCTGGGTTACCACACGGGGCACTGGGAAATCAACCTGCTGGTCGAGGCAGCGGCGCAGGAGTTAAAGGCGATGGGGTTCATCCCGTTCGCCGCGTTCTGCTCCGACCCGTGCGACGGGCGCACGCAGGGAACGACGGGGATGTTCGACAGCCTGCCCTACCGCAACGACGCAGCCCAGGTGTTGCGTCGTCTCATCCGCTCGCTGCCCACACGCCAAGGTGTTCTCGGCGTGGCGACGTGCGACAAGGGGTTGCCTGCGATGATGATGGCACTCGCCTCGATGCGCGACTTGCCCTGTGTGCTGGTGCCCGGTGGCGTGACGCTGCCGCCCGCCGAGGGCGAAGATGCCGGCACGGTGCAGACCCTCGGGGCGCGGTTCGCGCACGGGCTCATCACGCTCGAATACGCCGCCGAAGTCGGCTGCCGCGCCTGCGCCACGCCAGGCGGGGGGTGCCAGTTTCTCGGCACGGCGGCGACGGCGCAGGTCGTTGGGGAGGCGCTGGGAATGAGCCTGCCGCACGCTGCGCTGGCGCCCTCGGGACAGCCAATTTGGCTGGACATGGCGCGACGTTCGGCGCGGGCGTTGGTGCGCCTCGCCGAGCGTGGCATCACCATGCGCGACATCCTCACCGAGGCGTCGGTGCGCAACGCGATGGTCGTCCACGCCGCATTCGGCGGCTCGACCAACTTGCTCCTGCACCTGCCGGCGATTGCGTTCTGCGCTGGCGTGCGCCGTCCGACCGTCGAAGACTGGACGGCAGTCAATCGCCAGGTCCCGCGCCTTGTCAGCGTGCTGCCCAATGGTCCTGTGCTCCACCCGACGGTGCGGGTCTTCCTCGCGGGGGGCGTGCCAGAGGTCATGCTCCACCTGCGGCGGCTGAACTTGCTCAACGAAGAGGTCCTCACCGTCACCGGCGAGCCGCTGCGCACGGTTCTCGACTGGTGGGAAACGTCCGAGCGCCGTCAGCGGTTACGCGACGTCCTGCGCGCCCGCGACGGTGTCGACCCTGATGAGGTGATCATGTCGCCCGACGTCGCCCGCGCGCGCGGCGTGACCAGCACGGTGACTTTTCCACGCGGCAACCTTGCCCCCGAAGGGGCGGTCATCAAAAGCACCGCCATTGACCCAACGGTGGTGGACGCCGACGGCGTGTATCGAAAGATTGGTCCCGCCCGCGTGTTCACCCGCGAGACCGATGCCATGCGTGCCATCAAAGGTGGGCGCATCCAGCCCGGCGACGTGTTGGTGTTGATTTGTCGCGGACCGATGGGCGCAGGCATGGAGGAGATTTATCAAATCACCTCCGCGCTTAAACATCTCCCGTTCGGCAAGCATGTCGCCGTCGTCACCGATGCGCGGTTCAGTGGCGTCAGCACCGGCGCGTGCATCGGGCACGTCGCCCCCGAAGCGCTTGCCGGTGGTCCCATCGGTAAAGTCCTCGACGGCGACCTCATTCAAATAATCGTTGACCGCCACCGCCTCGAAGGCAGCGTTGACCTCGTGGGGCAGGGCAACGAACTATTCGGCGCCGAACGCGGCACGCAAGTCCTCGCCCAACGCCCTCCGCGCCCCGACCTTGCGCCCGACCCGGATCTGCCCGAGGACACACGGCTGTGGGCGGCTTTGCAGCACCTCAGTGGCGGCACATGGGGCGGGTGCGTGTTCGACGTGGAGGCGATCGTGGCGGCGTTGAAGGTAGGCAAGGGGCAGGCGTGAACGTAGGGTCAGAGCGCGGGGTGATGCGTCCCTGCCCGCCCCTGGGCGTTTAACGGGGAACGTCACTGCCATCGTTTCACTCTGCCCGACGGGACAGGCTCTGTCCCGCCGCGTCGGGGGCGTCTCCGTTGTCACGCCCCTGCGCGTCATGGACAGACGGCAAAAACACTGTGAACGTCGTCCCCTTTCCCACTGCGCTGTCCACCGCAATCCTGCCGCCGTGCGAGATGATGATTTGCCGCACGATGCCCAAACCCAACCCCGTGCCTTCCTCACCTTTCGTCGTGTAGAACGGCTCGAAGATGCGTTCCCGCTGGTCGGGCGGGATGCCTTTGCCGTTGTCGGAGATGCTGATGGCGATTTGCCCGGCTGCTTCGGTAATGGCGACCTCGATTTTGCCGTCATCTTTGTCAATGGCTTCGGCGGCGTTGCGGAGGAGGTTGATGAACACCTGTTTCATGCGGTCGCGGTCGTAGCGCGCCAGCGGGTCGGCTTCGAAGCGGCGATAGATAGGGAAACGTTTGAAGGTGGGGTCGAGGCGGAGAAAGGAAAGGACCTCCTCAATCACGTCGCGAATGGGCTGCGTTTCCACGTGGTATTGCTTGGGTTTAGCGTAATCGCGGATGTCGTCAATGAGTTTGTTGAGGCGGCGGCATTCGTCCACGATGGTCTCGGCGAACTGCGCGGTTTGCGCGGGGGCGAGTTGCACGACGTGGTCGCGGATGGTGGAGGCGAACGCCATGATTGCCGTCAGGGGGTTGCGGACTTCGTGCGCGATGCTGGAGGCGACGCGCCCAATGACGGCTAATCGTTCGGAGTCAATCAGTCGCTGCTGTGCCTGTTGTAGCGCGTCATAGGCTGCGGACAACTCTTTAACCTGGGCGGCGACCTGTTGATACAGGCGGGCGTTTTCGACGGCGACGGCGGCTTGCCCGGCGAGGGTCGTGAGCAGGGCGAGGTCGTCCTCCGTGAAGCGGTGCGGCTCGGGCGTGCAAGCCGCCAGCACGCCGATGACACCCCCCGCGCCGCGCAGCGGAACGGCGATGAGCGAGCGCAGGTTCTCTTTTTCGTCCACCGCGCGGTAGGCGACGCGTGGGTCTTGCTGCATGTCCGGCACCACGGCGGACTCGCCCGTCGCCGCCACATGCCCCACAATACCCGTGCCCACGACAAACCGCGCTGACCGCGTCGTTTCCTCGCTCAACCCCCGCGCCGCGCGAATGGACATCAGGTTCGAGTTCGCTTCAATCAGCATCACGAACGCCGCCGTGACTTTCAGCACCCGCATCACGGCGTCCACGATGGATTCGAGCGTGCGGTCAACGTCGAGGTCGGTGTGCATCGTCTTGCCGACCTCGCACAGCGCGCGCACCTGCTCCAACTTTGTTTCCAACTGCTGTCGTTGTTTGGCTGCATCTAACCACTGCCGTAGGAACTCGCCGATGAGTTCGCCGGTGGCTTGCACGACAGAGGCGGGTAACACTTCCAACTCGTTCGCCGCGCTGACCAACTCCTCCTCGTCAATGTTCAACTCGCGGGCGAGTTGCCGCACGAATTCTTCGGGCAGCGGCTCCGCTACGCACTCACCGCCAGTGACGGTGGCGATGTGTTCGCCGTCCACGATGATCGGCACGCCGAAGCCGATGATGCGGGCATGGCACGGTGTCACCACGCAGCACCGCCCCTGTCCGCACAGCAGGATGGTTTCGAGATCGGACTGGAAGCACCGCTCCCGCCCGAGGAGACTGCCTTCCACGAGTTGGCAGAAGCGCGTCAGACGGCTGGGGGTGGACAGTTTGCGCCGCTCGGCGTCTACCACGCGAATCTCCAGCCGCGTCGCCTTGGCGAAGGTGTCCTGAATCCGCTGCCAAGTTTCTGGGTCAATGAAATCGTGGAAGGAAGGCATGGAACTGAGTCCATGGGGTTCATGGGTTCATGGAATCTTAGACCCATGAACTTCATGAACTCATGAACTATTTAGGCGCAGTGACCATCGGAAAGTCATCCGTGCGGAACGGCGAGGCAGGCAGCCCCTCCTTGTTATAGAGGTTGACCACGGGGCAGTTCGCCCAGCCGTAGCGGACGGCGACGGGGCGCTCGACCTGCGGACTCCAGACGACGACGGTGTTGCCCTTGATTGCGGCGTGCGCGTTGTAAAACTTGCGGTCTTCGCCCGCGATGGTGAAGCCTTTCAGGTCGCCGTCCTTCGCCACCAATCCGCCGCCGACGTGGTCGAAGGACAACACGACTTTGTTGCCCTCGACTTTCATGGACTTGTAAATCGGACCGGAATAAACGATGCGTTCTCCATAAGCGATGGCGCGAGCGGCAAGCGCGAGGCGCGCGCCAACAGGCTCCTTCTGCTTGGGATGAATGTCGTTCGGGTCACCGGCGTCGGTGATGACCGCCATGCCAGTTTTGGGAGTTTTGAGGAACGTCAGCAGTTGTGCTTCGCGCAATTCCGCCCACGCGCCCTCTTGTGGCTCGTTCACAATTTGCATGAACGGCGCGAGTTGCACGAATAGGAACGGGAAATCGCCCAGTCCCCAGTCCTCGCGCCAGTTGCGAATCATGGCGGGGAACAGCGTGCGATACTCGTAAGCGCGCCCCACATTCGATTCGCCTTGATACCAAATCACACCCTTGATGGCGTAGGGAATCAACGGGGCAATCATCGCGTTGTAAAGACCGCATGGACGCTGCAGGCTTTGCGCAGGATTGGCAGGCGGGCGCGGCGGCGGCGTGCCTTCCGCCTTTGCCTTTTCCTCGGCTGCTTTGAAGCGTTCCAACGCCTGCGGGTAGTTTTTGACCGCCAACTCGTGACGCTCCAGATACCCGCGCAGCATGGGGTCGGACTCCAGCACGCGGCGGCTCGTCCACGCCTCCGCCGGTGTGCCGCCGACGTTGGTGCTGATAAGACCGACGGGCACGTTCAACGCCTTGCGCAAATCGCGCCCGAAGAAGTAAGCCACCGCCGAGAAGTTCGGCACGGTCTCTGGTCCGCACACCACCCAGTTGCCCTGCACGTCGCTCTCGGGCGCATCAGCGGCGCGGCGTGGCACGGTGAACAGACGCAGCATGGCGTCTGGGGAGTTGGCAATCGTCTCCTGCGGGTTCGCGCTCGCCGACACCGGCCATTGCATGTTGGACTGCCCGCTGCATACCCACACCTCGCCGACCAGAACGTTTTTCAACTCTATCGTGTTCTCGCCCTGAATCGTCAGCGTGAACGGACCGCCCGCCTTCAAAGGTCTAAGCCGCACCATCCACTTACCGTCCTTCGCTGTTGTGGAAACCTCCTGACCGTTGAATTTGACCGTGACCTTCTCGCCGTCCTTCGCTGTGCCCCACACCGGCACGCTCACACCCCGCTGCAATACCGCGTTATCGGAAAACAAAGCGTGCGGCTTGACCTCCGCCCAAACTGCCGACGACCATACTACCAACACTGCCCAGATAACTGAAATTCTCCACGTCATTTTGCTCATGCTGCCTCAGGCTAAGTTCATGGGGCGCTGTCAGCGGATTCTTGTAACGGATTAAACGGATTATCCTCGTTGCAACCGTCACCCAATCCATTCAATCCGCTCGCGAAATCCGTTGACAGTAACTGCGGATGACCCTCGTTACAACTGTCACCCAATCCGTTCAATCCGCTCCCGAAATCCGTTGACAGTGACTGCGGATGACCCTCGTTACAACTGTCACCTAATCCGTTTAATCCGCTACCGAAATCCGTTGACAGTAACTGCGGATGACCCTCGTTGCAACCGTCACCCAATCCGTTCAATCCGCTCCCGAAATCCGCTGACAGTAACTGCGGATGACCCTCGTTGCAACCGTCACCCAATCCATTCAATCCGCTCGCGAAATCCGTTGACAGTAACTGCGGATGACCCTCGTTGCAACCGTCACCCAATCCGTTCAATCCGCTCGCGAAATCCGCTGACAGTAACTGCGGATGACCCTCGTTGCAACCGTCACCCAATCCGTTCAATCCGCTCCCGAAATCCGTTGACAGCAACTCATGAACTTCTCAACGCTTCCGTCACGACCCTCCCCTCCCACTCCTCACTCGGCTGAAGTCCGAGAACATGCGCGAGCGTGACACAGGTATCGTAGATGAACACTTGACTTTGAATTTCGCAACCTGCCCGCACGTTCGGACCGTGTAGAATCCACGGAATCGTCATGTCCTCGTCGCAGTCCGTGCCATGCGTGCGCCCGTGTCCGCCGTGGTCGCTCAACACCAGCGTCGTCAGTTCATCGGCGCGTCCCAACTTTTCCATCGCCCCCAGCACACGCCCCAAACACGCGTCGGCGTTCGCCACCGCTTCAAGATAAGGCTCGCTCATCCAGCCCGTGCGATGGGCGCACTCGTCGGGCCAGCCGAAATAGATGAAGAGCAAGTCGAAGTCGAGGCGGTGAAGATACTCAATCGTCATGTCCGCGATGTGCTGGTCGCCCGCAGCGGATTTACAATCGGCATACATGACCGACACATCCAACTTGCCCGGCGCGGCAAGGTCGCGCAGTTGCTCCCAGTTGTAAAAGAACCCCGTGCG
>JANWYM010000949.1 GCA_025055355.1 Abditibacteriales bacterium | reverse complement strand
AATCCGCTACCGAAATCCGTTGACAGCCTTGAGGCGGCAAAGGACTCCTCCCCCTACTGTCAGGTAGAGTGAAACGCGAAAGTTCAGCGGTAGCCGGGTTGCTAATCGTTGATCCGACATTGCTTGATGCCGAGTCATGCAAAGCCGCTTTGTTGCAAGCCGAGCGACTTGAACTAAATCAACCCGACCGCCGCGCCTTAGATGAGGTCGTGTTCGAGGCTTTGGGGCTGACGGCAGGGGAGCGGGAGGCGGTGTATGAGGCGGTAGTGGAGTTGGTGCGGCGGCGGTTGGCGAAGGCGCATGCTGTGTAGGGCGGGGGGTATTGTGATAGAATAAGAGGCGGAGGTGGGAAAGCGTGAAGACCTTGACCTTTCAGGTGACCGACGAACTTTACGAAGCGTTTCAGCAGATAGCAGCCAAGAATGGGCGGATGGTAGAGGAGGTCGCGCTGGAATGGCTGGCGAAGCGGGCGGCGCAGCGGCGTCGCCCGCAGTTGACGGAGGAAGAACGGCAAGCAGCACGAGAGAGGTTTCGACGACGACACGCCGGAGCAGTGAACCTCGGCTATGCCACAGGCGCGGACAATGAAAGCATTGATGCAGACCTGGCGCGCGAATATGGGAGCACGCATGAGGAGGAGGGTTAATGCTGCTGGATACTTCGGGTTTGCTGTGCTATCACCACAGCGGCGAACCGCAGCACTCCGACGCAGTGGCGTTCTTCGACGCCACCCCAGCAAAGTTGACGCATAGTTACGTGTTGGCGGAGTTCGTCGCGCTGGCACACGCTCGCGGGCTGCCTCGGCAAGCAGCACTCACCTTTGCTGCTGACCTACTTGATCACCCGGACGTCGAAGTCATTTGGGTAGACGAAAACCTGCACCGCTCCGCGCTCGCGCTTCTGCAAGCGCGGCTGGACAAGACCTACTCCCTCTGCGACGCCGTCAGTTTTGTGCTGATGCGGCAGGAAGGTATCACAGATGCCCTGACCACTGACCGCCATTTTGAGCAGGAAGGTTTTGTGCGATTGCTGAAACCCTGAACCCACGTAGCGCAGGCTTCCAGCCTACATCACATCCTCCCTAAGGGTCGCTTTCGCGTGAAGGCGGCTATTTTCAAGGGATAAACTTTTGTCAACGGATTTCGGTAGCGGATTAAACGGATTGCTTTCGGATTGGACGCCGACGCCATCCGTTTAATCCGTCT
>JANWYM010000948.1 GCA_025055355.1 Abditibacteriales bacterium | reverse complement strand
AGGGCATAGAACTCATGCGCGCGGTGATGCTGTTTCTGCTTTGGCTGCTGGCCGCTGTCTATGTTATGACGCCGAACGACAAGCACTTCACCATTACCGTCGTTGACGAACAGACCGGTCGCGGCGTGCCGCTGGTGGAGTTGCGGACGGTCAACGATGTCTGCTACTATACCGACAGCAACGGCGTCGTCGCCTTCTACGAGCCGGGGCTGATGGATCAGACGGTGTTCTTTCACATCAAAAGTCACGGCTACGAGTTCCCTCAGGACGGGTTTGGATATCGCGGCAAGGCGTTGCGGGTGACAGCAGGCGGCAGCGCGAAGTTGGCGGTCAAGCGCATCAACATCGCGGAGCGATTGTATCGCATCACGGGCGCGGGCATTTACCGCGACAGCGTGCTCGTCGGTCTGCCCGTTCCCGTCCAAGCGCCGCTGCTCAACGGTTTGGTGTTCGGGCAGGACAGCGTGGTAAATACGATTTACCGCGGGAGGATTTACTGGTTCTGGGGCGACACGAACCGCCCCAGTTATCCGCTGGGCAATTTTCATGTGCCGGGTGCGACGTCGCTTCTGCCGTCCGATGGCGGACTTGACCCGGAGGTCGGTGTTGACCTGAGTTACTTCGTGGACAAAAACGGCTTCGCCAAAGAAACGGCGCGGATGCCGGGCGACGGTCCGACGTGGATAAGCGGACTGGTTACGCTGCGCGACGCAGCGGGGCGCGAGCGCATGTTCGCCGCTTACGTCAAGGTGCGCAAGCAGTTGGAAGTTTACGAACACGGCTTGGTGGAATGGAACGATGACCAGCAGCGGTTTGAGAAGCGCGCGCAGTTTGAAGAGGGCGCGCCCGTCTATCTCGGCGGGCATCCGTTCAAGCGCGTGGAGAACGGCGTCGAATACGTTTACTTCGGGCACGCCTATCCCCTGACCCGCGTGCGCGCGGACCCCGAAAGTTTGCGGCGTCTGACGGAATACGAGTCTTTCACGCCCCTGAAAGCGGGCAGTCGTCTGAGCGAGATGCAACTGGACCGCGCCGCCGACGGCACGCTGCGCTACGGCTGGAAGAAGAACACGCCGCCCGTCGGACCGCGCGAGCAAGCCCATCTCATCCAAGCAGGTAAGATGCGACCAGAGGAAGCCTTGCTGCACCTGCAGGACGCCGACACTGGCAAACCTGTCATGGCGCACAACGGCTCGGTCTATTGGAAC
>JANWYM010000947.1 GCA_025055355.1 Abditibacteriales bacterium | reverse complement strand
CCTCATAGACGGCGTTGGGACAAGGATACGGAATCGGCACTTTCCACAGCGGCAGCCCCACCGCCTCCGCCTGCAACTCCACCAGCCGCTCGCGCACCGCGTGCATCGCTACGCGCTCAAATGCGGCGTTAATGGTGGTGAGCAACCCGACGACTTCAACTTCATTCTGCTGGCGCACCACGGCAAGCGCATACGCGCTGTCCTTGCCGCTGCTCCACGCCAAAAGGGCTTGGGATTTGGGCATGTCCTCAACTGGAGGGAAGTAAAGGGAAGGGAAGAAAAGCCTAAACCGTTTCCCCTTACTTCCTCCTTCACCGCTCGCGGCGCGACCAGCGCCATCAACTTGTAGCACGTCGCACGCCCTTCCCCCATCAGAGGAAGGGCTTTGACAAACTGCTCGCGTCTGAGTATAACATAGGTTGCTATGACACGCAAAAGACGGGAGTTGCTCACATCCGAATCAGGACATCGCGCCACAGGCAAATCGCAGCAACGGAAGCCCCGCACAAGTTCGGGGATGTCCTATCATCCGACCCCCCAAAGTTGTGGGCTCCAGTCTCGCTACTTTCAGAGGAATCGCCCATGAGTCGTTGACACACCACGCCGTAGGAAATGTCAGGTCAAGCGCAGCGAAGCCATCTCCTTCGCCTGCGGGGATTGCTTCCCTGCGCTCGTCATGACCACAGACGCATGGGTGTCATGGCGGGGAGTGGAGCGGTTGCGAGGAACGAGGCCAAGCCATCTCCCTCGTCGGGGATGGCTTCGCTGCGCTCGCCATAACAGGCATTTTCGTGAGGAGAATCATGACCCATCCTCCGAAGACGTTGGCAGGCAAATGGGAGCAGCGCTGGCATCCGCTGCGGCAGGAGTGGGTGGTGTATTCGGCGCACCGCCAGACGCGTCCGTGGCAGGGCGCGACGGAGAAGTTCACCGCCGATGCGCCGCCCTACGACCCCGACTGCTACCTCTGTCCTGGAAACGTGCGCATCAGCGGACAACGCAATCCGAATTATGAGGACGTTTTCGTGTTCGACAACGACCACCCGGTGGTCGGCATGAACGCGCCGGCGGTGTCGCCCAGTCGCGTTCATCCGACGCTCTATCGCAAGGCGCGCGCGGAGGGCGTCGCCCGCGTGGTATGCTACGACCCCCGCCATAACGTTACCCTCTCCGATGTGCCGCTGGACAGCGTGCGCAAAGTGCTTGCGACGTGGCGGGA
>JANWYM010000946.1 GCA_025055355.1 Abditibacteriales bacterium | reverse complement strand
GTGAGGAAGAAGTTTAGTTATAATCCCTCTTGACATCTTGGAGGTGAGCGCCTTGAAGCCGATAGATCAACCTCTCTTTCCATTGAAGGTCATCCACTTAGACGATGGACTAACGGTGGAACTTAATGACCTCCAGGAGGTAGGGACCTACCTTGAGTTCTATGATAGCGACGGTCCCGAAGATAGCAAGGAAGTGTTGGTGCTTGATCGGGCGGGAAGGCGTGTGCGGGTCTTTGTGGATTGCCTTGAGGTTAAGCGATGCACGTTGTATGAGGCAGACCCGCTTTCCGAAGAGGAGATCGCATCTCTCGTTGCCGAAGCACGGCAGGCACAAAAGAAAGTGCATAAACAAAGCCTATGGGGGCGCTTCCGAAAGTGGTTCAGGAAGTCAGAGTGAGCCCCATCAGCCCGAATGCACCCGCCCTGACCGAAGAGGATGGGTTTTTATACATTAGGCAGGGGGAGGCTACGGGCGCTCATCACATTCCTCGCGCCACTCAACGGTGCAACCGTAGTCGTTGAGAAGTTTATCCAATTCCCCTCGCCTTTTCGCCAGTTCCCCCGTCGGGTCATGGACCTCCAAAACCACCGTCGCTTCCACGTTGCGCAACTTGTCCGCCGCTTGCAGCAACGGGTAAAGCATTCGCGTGCCGGTCTGAACGCGCAAGGTCAGAGGCTGTGTCGGCGGCGGTGAAGGTGGTGGAGGAGGCGCCGTGGGGCGAACAATGGCGATGTTGGGCTTGCTGAGTTCTTCCGGTGGGATGTCTTCGTTGAGGTAAACCTTGTCGCCGATGCGGACGCCAAAAACACCCTTTTGCGCTCCTTCGCGGATCGTTCGCGTTAAGGTTTCCTGCGGGTCTCTCACCATCGGCTGTCCCGGAACGCCCGTCAGCAGCGTCTCGACTTGCTGCACGGGGAGTTCGCCTCGCTGTTCCAAATCGCCTTGCAAAGTCCCCATCAGATACTCCGGCGCGATGCTCTCTAACACGATGCCCTCTTGCTTCAACACCGCCTCAACGAATTGCATCAAGGTCTTCGCCTTCAAGGATTCAGGAGATTGCCGCAGCGGAACTTCTTCTATGCCGTCACTGCTTGGGCGATAAAGACGCGTGTAAGTTTTCAATAGCAATGCCTCTAACTCCGTCTCCTTGTCTCTCAACTGCGCTCTGACCTGCTCTTTGTCCTCGCTATCCAGTTCCTTGAACGAGGCGGAGTGACTGACGTTTTGAAGCGCCAGCCATCGCTTGAGGG
>JANWYM010000945.1 GCA_025055355.1 Abditibacteriales bacterium | reverse complement strand
GACTGCCTATGAAAGGATCGCCTTTTATCAGCCAAAAGCCCCCGGCGGAACCGGATATCTGGCAGGATAGAGGTGAGACTTATGGACGTGAAATCTGATAAGATGGAGAGCCTCTCTACCGTCAGCGAGGTGCAGGCTCCGGAAGTATCCGTCGTGATGCCCTGTCTGAACGAGGCGGATACGCTGGCGACTTGCATCGCGAAAGCCCAGCGCGCGCTGCGAGAGAACAACATCGCTGGCGAAATTGTCGTCGCTGACAACGGCAGCACCGACGGGTCGCCCGACATCGCCCGACAGATGGGGGCGCGGGTGGTGCATGTGGAAGCCAAAGGCTACGGTAACGCCCTCATGGGCGGCATCGCCGCTGCGCGCGGCAAATACGTCATCATGGGCGACGCGGATGACAGTTATGACTTTCTGGAAATTCCCAAGTTCGTGGCGAAACTGCGGGAGGGTTACGACCTCGTGCAGGGTTGTCGCCTGCCGTCGGGCGGGGGGCGCGTGATGCCCGGCGCGATGCCGTTCCTGCATCGCTGGTGGGGTAACCCCATGTTCTCATTCATGGTGCGCCACATGTTCTGGGCGCCGATTCACGACGTTTACTGCGGCATGCGCGGCTTCACGAAAGCGTGGTATGAGCGGTTAGACCAGCGCTGCACGGGCATGGAGTTCGCCACCGAGATGATTATCAAATCGAGCCTCTACAACGCTAAAATCGCCGAAGTCCCCATCACACTCCACCCCGATGGACGCAAGTCGCATCCACCGCACCTCAAGACCTTCCGCGACGGCTGGCGCACCTTGCGCTTCTTCCTGATGTATAGTCCACGCTGGCTGTTCTTGTATCCGGGGGCTTTGCTCATCCTTTTAGGGCTTATCGGCTACGGGATCGCTATGCCGGGCGTGACGATTAGAGGCATTCAATTCGACGCCCATACCTTGCTGTTTGCCAGCCTTGCGATTCTGTTAGGCTACCAGTCTATTCTCTTTGCAGTCTTCGCTAAGACCTTTGCTATCAGCGAAGGTTTGCTTCCGGAGAATCAACGCATGACGCGGTTCTATGAGGTCGTGACGCTGGAGCGCGGATTGCTCGCTGGGGTAGGAGCGTTTCTTGTTGGTTGTGTGCTGCTGCTGAGTGCGATCAACCAGTGGCGAGTTCATGCGTTCGGGCACCTGGACTACGCCCAAACGATGCGATGGGTTATTCCCGGTGTGACGCTGACCGCGTTGGGATTTCAGACTATTCTGGGCA
>JANWYM010000944.1 GCA_025055355.1 Abditibacteriales bacterium | reverse complement strand
ATCCATCTTTCACGCCTCCTGCTTTTCATACTGGTCCCGCAGCGCGGCAACGACGGCGGGGTCGGCTAAGGTCGTAGTATCGCCTAAGGCTCTGCCCTCAGCGATGTCGCGCAGCAGGCGGCGCATGATTTTGCCGCTGCGGGTTTTGGGCAGGTCGGCGGTGAAGAAGACGTCCTTGGGGCGGGCGATGGGACCAATCTTTTTGGCGACGTGCTGCTTGAGTTCCTCCGCCTTGGTGGGGGTGTGGTCCACACCCATCTTAAGGGTGACGAACGCAGCGATGGCTTGCCCGGTGACTTCATCTGTCCGTCCGATGACAGCGGCTTCCGCCACGTCGGGATGGTCCACGAGCGCGGACTCCACCTCCATCGTGCTGATATTGTGCCCCGCGACCAGCATGATGTCATCCACGCGCCCTAACAGCCAGTAGTAACCATCGGAGTCGCGCTTGCAGCCGTCGCCGGTGAAATACATCCCTTGGAAGCGCGACCAGTAGGTGTCAATGTAACGCTGCGGGTTGCCCCAGATGCCCCGCAGCATAGCAGGCCACGGTCCCTTCAAAACGAGATAACCGCCGCCGCCTAACGGCACGGAGTTGCCCGCGTCGTCCACCACGTCGGCTTCCACCGTCGGGAACGGCTTCGTCGCGCTGCCCGGCTTGGTGGTGGTGATGCCCGGCAGGGGTGTAATCAGAATCATGCCGGTTTCCGTCTGCCACCACGTATCCACGATGGGACACCGCCCTTGCCCGATGTTCTCGTGATACCACATCCATGCCTCGGGGTTGATGGGTTCGCCCACGGTGCCTAACAAGCGCAGGGAAGAAAGGTCATGCTTTTTGGGATAGTCCGTGCCCCAACGCATGAAGGCACGAATCGCCGTCGGCGCGGTGTAAAAGACGTTGACCCGATACTTCTCGCAAATCGCCCAGAACCGGTCGCGGTCAGGCCAGTCGGGCGCGCCTTCATACAGGATGCCCGTTGTGCCGTTCGCCAGCGGGCCGTAGACGATGTAGGAATGTCCCGTCACCCAGCCGATGTCGGCGGTGCACCAGTAGACGTCCTCTTCTTTGATGTCGAAAATCCACTTATGCGTTGTGGCGACGCCGATGAGGTAGCCCGCGGTGGTGTGCATGATGCCCTTGGGCTTGCCCGTCGTGCCGGAGGTGTAAAGGATGTAGAGCAAATCCTCCGCGTCCATCGGTTCAGGTTCGCAGTGCAACGGCGCCTCTTTCATTAAATCGTGCCACCAGTGGTCGCGCCCTGCC
>JANWYM010000943.1 GCA_025055355.1 Abditibacteriales bacterium | reverse complement strand
CGAACGTGCTGCACGTGGAGCGCTCCGGGGAGACGCTGGTGGTAGTGACGGACGCGCCGTTGAATCACGACGCCCTCCCCTACCTGCGCTCGCGCTTCAACATCGCCGATGCGATGGTGATTGACCACCCGCTGCTGGTCGGCTTGCTGGTCGGCTTGCTGGACGCCGAGGAGAACTGTTTGGGGTTGGGGCTGGTGGAATACTTCGATTTCGTCCGTCGCCGTCTGGCGTTGTTCACACCCGTCACGGACATAGAACGTGTTGCCCGCGTCGTGTTAGGACGCATCCGGCTGAATCGGCAAGGTGAGGAGTTGGGGAAACTCCGACCAGGAGACCTATGACACGGCTGATTTTCGTGCGTCACGGCGAGACCGCCTGGAACGTGGAGCTCCGCTTTCAAGGGCAGCGCGATACCGCGTTGAGCGCGCGCGGGCGCGTCCAGGCGCAGCAAGTGGCGGAGCGCTTGCGCCATGAACCGATTCGCGCTGTTTACAGCAGCGACCTTTCGCGGGCGGTGGACACGGCGCGCGCTATTGCCGCCGTGCACGGTCTGCCCGTCGTTCCCGACGCCGCCCTGCGGGAAAGGAACTTCGGCGACTGGGAAGGATGCACGGCGGCGGAAGTCCGCGCGCGCTGGCCCGACGGTTTGCAGCACTGGCAACGCGCACCCCACGAATACACGCCGCCCCACGGCGAATCCCTCGCCGCAGTGGCGGCACGCGTTCAGGCGAAAATCAGGGACATCGTGGCGGCGCATCCTGACGCAACCGTCGTCATCGTCGGACATGGCGGTTCCATCAGAGCCGCCGTCCTCACCGCCCTCAACCAGCCCTTGAGCGAGTGGCGCTCCGTGCGCGTGGACAACGCCTCGCTCACTGTGCTGCAGTTCCACCCGCACGGCGTCGAGGTGGTGCAACTCAATGACCTGAGTCACCTGAAGACATGACGGCAACCGCGTCACTCTTGGCAAAAATTGCCGCCTCGCGGGGGGGCGGGCATCCGTGAGGGCGGCGCGTCCCTGCCAGCCTGATTGCCTTACAATATTCTTGGCTCAAGGCGCGCGGAGGAACTGCCGAAATATGAACGAACCAACCCGTGGGCATTGCTGTCTAACCAGTGCGGGGGCGGAACCATTCATCCCCCAGGGCGAAGGTGCGAGGATTGTTGGCAAAAGTTACGCAGTTGCCGATACATCTTCTCCGCCCTCCCATCCCTTCCACGCGGGGAGGGGCGTCACGGGAGTGGCGCGGGGGGCTTTTTGACCTGACTCC